>JBJXGU010000222.1:0-3994 GCA_046160245.1 Bacteroidia bacterium | reverse complement strand
CCAATTTGTATACATGTGTTATTAATGCTGAAGGTAAAATTATTGTTGCAGGAAGCACCACGGATTACAATGATTACCGCATACTACTTTTACAATTAAACGCGGATGGTACACTCGACAGTTCGTTTGGTGATGCAGGTGTTGTCGTAGAAAATGTGAGTCCGGCGGTGGGTTATTTCGAGAATTTTGCTGCAGATATTGCATTGGATGCCAATGAAAATATTCTTATTTCCGGAAGCTCCTACAATGAGAATTATATTCTTCGTCCCGTTGTTTTGCGATTTACTCCGGGTGGAGAATTGGATACAACCTTCGGAGAGGCGGGTGTAGCAACCGGTCCAACTGGTGAAGGAGCATCTGCCTTTCAAGCGGTACTCGTTCAACCCGACGGGAAAATTATTGCGGCTGGATTTTATGGATATACCGTGTTCTGGACCGTACTGATGGTCGCCCGATTTAACGAAGATGGAACTCTGGATACTACATTCAGCGAGGATGGCTATATGCAGCATTCTTATAGCGGAAGTGAAGACAGAGGATTCAGTGCGGAGCTTACTCCGGATGGCAAGATCGTAGTAGCCGGATTCACAATTACAAATGCAAATGGCTATAGTGCAATTCTAATGCAGGTTACAAATACCGGAGAGATTGACACGGATTTTGGTAATTCAGGAATAGTGGAAGGAGATATCGGAGATTTTGATTTCGCAGATGATCTGGCCATTTTAAATGATGGAACAATCCTGGTGGTTGGCAGCGGTGGAAGTCAACTGGATTTCGATCTGGCCATCTGGAAATTTCTACCGGATGGAACACCGGATGCTTCATTTGATAGCGATGGACTTATACAACACGAACTCGATAATCAAAATGCATTTTCGTATGGTGTAGCGATTCAGGACGATGGAAAAGTAGTTATCGCTGGTCAGGCTAAAGCACCCAACAACATCAATCATTTTTTGCTTGCGCGTTTGGAACATGAAGCGATTATCAGCGTGAATGAGATGGATGTAAATACGTTTAATATGTATCCAAATCCTGTTGCTCCGGGGCAATCAATACGCATTGATACAAACACAATCTCCGGAAGCACAATGGAGTTTTACTCATCCACTGGTGCTTTGGTTTATGCAACTTCAGTTGGTTTTAATTCTGGCTCTGCTGCATTTCAACTTCCATCCGACCTGGCAGAAGGAATTTATTTAGTGGCTATAAAAGATCAGGGGAGAAAGACATATTCGAAACAATTGGTGGTGACAAGATAAGGTCTAATGATATTGGGAACAGAGCGTTTGGTATTGAGCGTGTATTTTTGCTATTTCAGATCAGCATCAAAAACATCGGCATTAGAACCAAAAAATGAACTTCAAAACGGTAAAACCAGATAAGTCCATTTCGCTTTTTGTAAAGAGTATTTTGGTTTTTGAAGAAATCGAATCAGTCCAAAAGACCATAATGCCTTTTTTTGCGGACGGCTATCCAGGACTGATGTTTCAAGACACAGTAAATGGGCTGCATGTTAGTCCACACAACAAACAAATGCCTTCGTTTTTTCTATATGGTCAAACAATAAAGCCAATAGAATTGGTAATCGATGGTGCCTATAAGCTTATCATTTTTCAATTGTATCCTTTTGTAATCAAGAGTTTTTTTAATGTATCAGCAAAAGACATCAATGACGATTGCTATGACTTACAACAATTGGAAAATGGGAGGGAATTGCTTCTGCAACTCAATGAAAGTAAAGATACCAATAAGAGAATAGATCTTTTATCGAACTTGCTTTTTAATCTATTTCAGGATAAAAAGGAAACTCTGGATTTTCAAATTAGGCAAGCTATTCAGATAATTATTGACAACAAAGGACAAATTGCAATTGGGAATATCTGCAAAATAGTCAATGTGACAGAAAGAACTTTTGAAAGAAGATTCATGAAAGAAGTAGGAATTTCTCCTAAGCAATTTTCAATAATTATACAATTTCAGCTTTCAATGGAACAGCTAACAAAAAAGGATTTTGCCAAACTTACGGATATAGTTTACAATAATGGTTATGCAGACCAATCACATTTTATAAAAGTATTTAAAGCCTACACGGGCAAAACACCCAAGGACTTCAAATAAAAAAATTGTTTTGTCGGTTTTATACAATTTTCAAAATCGACCGAAACGCACCTTTGCATTCTAAATTCGAAGGAAATGGAAGTTATTCTATTTGGTGCATCGGGAGGCACTGGGAAAGAAGTGCTTTTACAAGCGTTGGAACAAGGTCATTGCGTTACGGCCATCACGCGTGATCCATCAAAAATTACAATTCAATCGGAAAGTTTGACCGTTGTTCAAGGCGATGTCCTTTCGTCCAACCTTGATCATTTTTATAGAGGGAAAGATGCAGTAATATGTTGTTTAGGTGCACCCGCAAATAAAGCTGGTACTTTGCGTTCCGAAGGAACAAAAAACATAATCAACGCAATGAAAAGAGCAAATGTGAATCGTCTAATTTGTCAAACATCATTGGGTTTTAGTGATAGCAGTTCGGTTTTAAATTGCACATCTTTTTTCTTCAAAAGAGTTGTTGTTCCGTATATTTTAAAGGAAACATTTAAGGAACATCATTTGCAGGAAATGGCAATTAAGCAGAGTGGTTTGACTTGGACAATTGTGCGACCAGGAAACTTGACAAATGGAAAGAAAACTGAAAATTACAAATATGGGTTCTCATTTTCGGATCCAACTTTAAAAGTGAAAATTTCAAGAGCCGATGTAGCTCATCTTTTGGTTAAACAATTGGCAACGAAGGAAAATAATCAAAAAGTTATTGGTATCTCTTATTGAAAACTACAAAATGATTTCTATCCAGCATACACTTGTTTTTTTCTCGCTTCTTTTTAGTGGGCTAATTGCGGGATTGCTATTTAGTTATTCTTGTTCTGTGAACCCAGGATTAAAGACAATAGCGGACATTGAATACATAAAGACAATGCAAGCAATTAACGTAGCAATTCAAAACCCTGCCTTCCTTATTCCATTTATGGGTTTGTGTTTGATATTACCAATTTCAACGATTATTATTTATCGGCAACATACTTACTATGCATTTTATCCAATCCTCGCAGCCACCATTACTTATATTGTCGGGGTATTTGGAGTTACAATGTTTTGTAATGTCCCGTTAAATGAGCAATTAGCAAAGTTTTCATCCCAAACAACAACAAGTGAAATTCATTTAATGCGACAATCATTTGAAAAACCCTGGAACACATACCATATCATTCGGACTGTCGCTTCACTAGTTTCATTTGGTTTGACGGTTATATCTGCTATGAAAATTAGACTGTAAAAAATGAAGGGCGCACCTTACTTCATTATTGTATTGTTTTCAATTCTCACTCTTTCATGCTCAGAAAACAATTTCCTTACGAATGGCGAATCCATATACAATAAGGGTAAAAATCTAAATGGCGAAAAACTATTGGACAAAAGCAACTCACGAATTATAATTGTGAATAGTTGCAGAACTTGCCACGGTAAAAATGGAGATAGAATGACTAGCGTTTCAATTAAATTTAGTTACTTATCGAATCCTGACAATTTTGCAATTCCATACAATGATAGTTTGATCTTTCGTTTTCTTGACCAAGACTTGAGAAGCAATGGAACTAAAGCGAATATTGGAGTAATCTGGAAAATGACAGACAAAGACAAACAAGACCTCTTAGATTATTACAAAACGGTTAAAAGATGTAATTCGAATCACAATCTTCACGGAGACAGCAGCAGAAGTAGTAGTATTGGGATTTATGAGAATGAGAAAACTCGAACAGTGAAGAATGATGGCGACAACGATAAGAATTCCGGTAGTACCGCTAACGATGATTGTACCAGTGAACCGAATACCAATCATGAGGATGCTGCAATGCACCAAAAAAGTCTCTATTACAATGTTGAATCCATGGAATGGGATCGTATCCAATGTGATTTAGCGCATGTCGAT
>JBJXGU010000221.1:0-41341 GCA_046160245.1 Bacteroidia bacterium | reverse complement strand
GCCCTAATGAATCACTAATAGAAACGACAGTTCCTCGGCTGCGCATGGCTGAAAAGTATGGTTGAGGATTGGAAGGTACATTGAAATCAATACCAGCAGAATCACCGAAACACCAGATGGCGTTGCGTGATTGTGCCTGGCTTGTTTCGCAGTACAAGAGCAGGAATAGTATTTCAATAAAAAGAATTTTATTTTTCATGAGATACTATTTAATATTGATTATTTTGCCGACA
This sequence comes from Bacteroidia bacterium, assembly GCA_046160245.1. GTDB lineage: Bacteria > Bacteroidota > Bacteroidia > AKYH767-A > OLB10 > JAJTFW01. Next base: position 41,108 of record JBJXGU010000221.1, on the reverse strand, counting down.
ATAAATCCCTGTGTCTGACAAGAATTTTTGTGAATTGGAAAGTTAAATAAAAAAAATAATAATTGCAGTGAAGTGCCTCTGATGAAATAGGTCATAAAATCCATTACATATAATTGATTCGTATTTGTTAAACCAAATATACTAAAGTTTATTTAATTATATATATAAATCCAAAAGCAAACCCTATCAACTTAATTACATATTTTATTCTAATAGTCTAACGTCGAAACAATAAAGTCTACCATCAATTTTCATAATTTACCTCTCAATAGCTATCGGAACATATTCAAAATTCTGAATTCTGAATTCTGATCCCGATAGCTATCGGGACTTAATTACTTCTTCTTCCTCTTCTCCCTTTTCTCCGGATCTTCGTGGAAGAAATATTTAAAATCAATTCCAAAATAATCCCCGCCTAACGTAGTTCTTCCTGTAGCTGTTGGGAGTTTATCAAAATCTCTTTCTGGATAATATTCAACCAAAGTATTGTAAATGGTACTGAGCGATCTTAAGTAAACAAAGCCTAAGTAAAAGTAACCTGATTTTGCAGTGCGATATTCTACTCCTAAATGTCCCATCACACCGCCGTTTACCTTTTGCTTTCTAGCACTGAATTGAATAAAATAATCTTGAAAAGTAGTAACATCAGAAGGGAAAATATTTAAGTTGGCGCCTAAGCCTGCATCCATCCAAAGTTTTTCATCCAACTGAATAAATACTAATGCGGAAAGAGGAATTTCATATCCGATGATCGAAAAATTACTTTTGCCGGTGAAGCTCGTATCACTGATACTCATATCATAATTACGCTTCGTGTAAATAATTCCTGTTTCCAGTGATAGTCTATTGGTAATACCATGTCGCACTAAGGCTCCGAAACTAATTCCTGAGTTCTGATTTATTTTATAAAAGATCGTACTGTCATTAAACTCATCGGCACTCGCTCCTAAAAACTGATTGGGAAATCCAGGTCGGACCGTGAGTCCAAACGTAGTTACATTTTTTTGTGCATAGGATGAAATACATCCCATTAGCAAGGAACAAATCAGAATTACTGCACGGGTATTCTTCATTTTTTTTTAATGGCTAATTTTTTATTTCGTTAATGTAAAGGTCAACTTGCCAAACATGATTTCTGTTTCTACCAACGTGCAAATTCCTTTAAAGTAAGAGTAGAAACTACTTTTTCCATTAGGCAAAACTAATTCGTAACGATGTTCGCCCGCCGGTTTTAGGGTAAGCATTTCTCCGAAGCTGTCAGACCAAATTAATTTAATTCCCAACGGCTCTTCAAAATAAAGTTTGCATAAATTGTTGGTGATGCCTTTATGAATTATGGTCTTTGTTTCCTTCTTTGTGGTTACGCCATAGCCTGTCGAGTTTCGTTTCGTTTCGCTATTGGTTTGTGTTTTTCCGTTGGCAGTTTCTATCACATTCGATAATAGCAAAATGTTTTTTTCGAAAATAGATTCAATGGTATAAATCACATCGACTTTAATCATTTTATCGATCTTGATTTTACTCTCTATCAAATATTTTTCTTTAATTCCTATTGTCTTGGTGGCATGCAAATCACCCATCTGCCCATCGCCTAAACGAACCAGATAATGTAAGCGCTGCGACTCTGCGGTTAGCACAGTCCCCATCCACAGTAAAAGAATTAAAAGAGATCGTTTCATTATAGTAAAAAGCCGTCGCGAGGCTTCGCGACGGCTTTTATATTTTATTAAATTAACGGAAAATAACGCGACTTGTTGCTACGCCACGATCTAAATTTACTTTCACAAGATAAACACCTGCTTCTAATTGATTTCTTTCTAAAACTACAGACGGTTGATCAATTTGATTTTGGAAATAGACTTGTTTACCCATCACATCAAATACAGTCACTGCACGAATTAATTCTTTCTTGCTTGTACTAATTGTTGTTCTTTCGTTTGCTGGGTTTGGTAAGAAACTTATTCCTGACTCAGAAATTAAATCATCGTTTAAGCCAGTAGATAAATTTAAGCAATAAACAATTCTTGGATTCATATAGCCCATAACGGTATCTATATACGCCAATGCTTTTGCTTTTGACATATCTGGATTCGTTAACAATGAATTGCTATACGCTACACCACCTTGAGTATTGTAAGGTGCTGGTAAGAAAGATGCATAGAAAACAGTAGCTGTAGAATCATACCACTCCCAAGGCCCCGCTTGTTGTGCAGGACTTGTAAAGAAAGGATACAAACCTTCGTAACCTTCGTTCACCGTATTTGCGTACGTGGTTAATGCATCTGTAAATCCAGCATTCGCAAAACAATTATTGTTACCATAATCATATGCTAAACGTACGGCTTCTCTACTTCCACCTACTTCAACTACGAAATCACCGGTAGTTGGTACAACAACATCTCCAACAGCATAAGGGGCAAATGGATCACCCACTACATGAAACGCAACCGTGGGTGCGTCGCCGGGTTCTGTCCAAGAAGTATCTCCTAAGGCTCCGCCCATATTAAATACGAATTGTACATCGCTAGAGTAACCTGGTGAATTGTTAGGGTTGTTTAATTGTGGGATTCCTCCAAAGCCATCGAAGTCACCTAACAATGATTGGTTAATATAAGATTGCCCGATCACAAAACCATAAGTCGCATTATTTGAATTCGCTAAAAATTTAGATAGCGAAATTTCTGCTGGATCATCTAAAGTAGAGTAGGCAAGTGCAATGTATCCACCGGTACCCACACCACCTAAAATAATTTTGGTTGGATCAATTCCATAAGGATTTCCACCAGTATCCGCAATGGCTCTGTTATAACGTACACAAGCTTTTGCATCTTGTAGTCCGCGATAAACGGCTTGTAACAAGGTTCCAGTACGAATATCCTGTCCCGTAGGTCCAGTAGCTTGTGGATTCCATCCTTGGCGATAAGTCATTGCCGCTGCCACAAATCCACGCTTTGCGAATTGAGTACACATAGCTACTATTGTACTATCTGATTTGGATCCGGTAGGCTGCCCATTAATTACCGGAGGAAGAAAACTTCCAGTGTGCATAATGATAATTAAAGGACGTTGTGCTAATGGATCTGTAGCACCCGCTGGTGTATAAACATCCATTTTTAAATCCTGTGGAGCAGGACCACCGCCCGATAATGCACCAATAACGGTAATGTTATTACCATAAGTAATATTTGCAGCTTTAGCAGCAGCTGGGAAGATCTCGGTTACATATCGCTGTGCATTCACTTCCAAAGAGAAGCCAGCAATAAATGTAGTTAGAACGAGAAGAGTTTGTAAAGATTTTTTCATGCTTTCGATTTTGATTGGGGTAAAGATAATTAAGAAATATTCTTATTCGGTTATACTCTTGATGACAAATTTCACTTTTCTTTTCAGTAATGTCCACTTGTTTTAGTGATTTTGATGAAACTTCATTTTCAATTTCTAATTTCTTCACCTTGAAAACTGGAACTAGAATTGAAAGAAGCTGAGTTCCGAAAGAATCAATCGGATCATGGTTTAGAAATTGAAATAATTCCTCAACTTTGCTAAATCATGAAGCACCGCTATCTGTATTTTATTTTACTTATAGTATTATCAAACAGCACTGTAAATGCTCAGTGTGTCTCAATTTTTCCTTTTGTAGAGGATTTTGAAACAGGACCTTCAGGCTGGATCTCAGGCGGGGCCAACAGCGATTGGACCTGGGGAACTCCCGCAAAAGTTCGAATTACGGGCGCTGGAAGTGGGAATTCTTGCTGGATTTCAGGCGGATTGACCAATACAACCTACAACGGCGGGGAAAAAGCCTGGATTCAGAGTCCTTGTTTTGATTTCACTTCCGTTCCTCGGCCTTATGTTCAATTTTTAATTTTTTGGGATACTGAGCGTCAGTATGATGGTGGAAATTTGCAGTATTCAACAAATGCGGGAAGTAGCTGGCAAAATGTAGGTTTTAACAGTATCAATTCGAATTGTAAAACGGCTAATTGGTTTAATGCTCCTTCCATCACCAATCTTAACGGATTGGCTTCTCCCACAACAGGTTGGTCGGGAAGTACGGTGCCTACTAGTGGTTCTTGTTTGGGCGGAAATGGAAGCGGACAGTGGGTTACAGCGTCTTATTGTTTAAGTAATTTGTCGGGGGAGGCCAGTGTGATTTTTCGTTTTACTTTTTGCTCGGGAACTTCGTGTAATAATTACGATGGCTTGGCGATTGATAGTTTTTCGATCTCTAATCTTCCTGAGCCTTCTTTGAGTTTTACATATACTTGCGAAACCAATAATCGCATTCGATTTGAGGCTAACGGTGGCGACTGTCCGACAACACAAACTTGGAACTTTGGCGATCCTGCATCAGGGAGTAATACATCAACAAATTTCACTGATGTACATACTTTTTCATCTCCTGGAACCTATTCAGTAACCTTTACCATAGACGAGCCATGTGTTGGAATGGTAACCGCTAAACGGACCGTAATTATTCCGGATATCAGTGCTGAAATTTTCCCTTTGACTTGTTCTGGTTCTGATGATGGCTCTATTCAACTAACGGTATCGCCTTACCCCAATTTGCAGTTGATTTGGAATACAAATCCTACGCAAACGGGAACTACTCTTGCGAATTTGCCAATTGGGAATTATCAAGTGACACTTACTGCAGATTCTGCCTGTACCTTAACAAAGGAGTTTGAGGTAATCGTAAATGGAGATGGTGGACCCAATCCAAGTTTGCCCACTGATATTCTATTTTGTAGAGGAGATGTAATCGCATTACAACCTGGAGTATTTGATTCCTATTTATGGTCGACAGGGAGCAGTTCAAATACATTAATGGTAACCGATACGGGTTGGTATGCCGTAACCGTTACTGATTCATCAGGATGTTCGGGGCAAGATTCAGTTTTTATCCGAGAACGTTGTTTTACAGGAATGTTTGTCCCTTCTGCTTTTACACCTAACGATGATGGAATTAATGATTTTTTTAGGTCATACTCTGGAGATGTTTTTAAATACACCATGAGAATTTTCAATACCTACGGCCAGGAATTGTTTGTTTCGGATCAGCAAGAGATGGGTTGGGATGGTATCTTTGAAAAAGAATTTTGTCAGAATGGAATTTACATTTGGCAAATTAACTACCAAAGTCCCGATTTGAAATCGAGAACCGAGCGTGGTCTTGTGAGTTTATTTAGATGAAATTTATTTTTTAAACAATTTTCTTTTCTTATTGATTTTTATCGTCTGAATACTGTAAAATTATTTGAGCACATTCCTTCTTAAATGATTGATAATTAGTACATTGAATGCGAACCTATCAAATTTGGTGGAAAAGTGAATGTTATCATGTTTAGTTTTATTATTCTCTCCTACCTTTGTAACCGTGCAAAAACAGATTTTATCTTTCTTAATAATTTTTGTCTTTCTGATCGGGTCTTTTTCTCGGTCGATACTTTTATTGAATTATGAATTGCGTCAAGTTTATTTTGCTACCATTTTGTGTGAAAAGAAAGATGTTCCTAATAATTCATGTCAAGGTCTTTGTCATCTCAATAGAGAACTCAAAGCTCAAGATGAACAGGAGAGAAAGCAAGGAAATGACTCACAAGTTAAGTTTGAAGTATGTTCCTTAGCGCCTACGGTTCCTTCACTAACTGTATTTGATAATAGTATAGACATTAATTTCCTACCATATTTTAATAATAAATATTTGACTGTTTTTTTCATTGATTATCGACCGCCTATTGTTTAGTTTTATTTTAATTAAACTTTTGTTCCACTTTACGGTTGTAAAAACAGCAAAGTGGTTCTATATAAACTATACAAAACAAATAATAAATCATAAAATGAATAAATCAAAATTAATATTATCAGGGTTATGCCTTATTTCAGTAAGCTTTTTATCTTGTAAAGACGATAAAGACGATCCATCACCTGCTTCAGGACCTGGCACAGTAACTATTGATATATCTAATGTGGCTGGAGCCGTTAACGTAGATGAAACGGGTGGTACTTTTTACATGAATAGCTCGAATGAATCATTTAATGTGACAAGATTAAAGTACTATATTTCTAAAGTTCAGTTTTACAAAGTTGACGCACTTATTTATGAAATGCCGGAAAGCTACTTTTTAGTGGATGAATCAAATCAAGCCTCCACTAAGTTGGAAATTCCGAACGTGCCTGCTGGTGATTATACCAGTGTTCGTTTCACTGTAGGTGTAGACTCTGCTAAAACTATGAGTGGAGTTCAAACGGGAGCCTTGGATCCTGCAAACTTAATGTATTGGAACTGGTCGAGCGGATATATCTTCTTTAAAATAGAAGGTACTTCTCCGGCTTCTACACAAGCAAATAATTTATACATTTATCACATAGGTGGATATCATTCTACGAATAATGCAAATCGTGAAGTGGAAATTGATTTTGCCGGGGATAGTTTAATTGTAAATGGTACGCGTGAAGCAGAAATTCATGTGTTGGCAGATGTATTGAAAGTATTTTCTACGCCCAATACCATCAGTATCGCCGCAATTAATACTCAAATGACTTTGGGCGGAAATGCATTGCTTATTGCTGATAATTATAAACAAATGTTTTCTTTCGATCATTTGCATAATGACTAAAGTGAAATGTTAAAATTTAACCTGATTTGCTACTAAAAAAGCAAATCGGGTTTAATAGCTGAAATATGAAAAGGATAAAGTTTACTGTTGGAGCATTAGGACTGTTAGTGGTTTTACTTTCTGCATGTTCAAAAAGTGAAGAAGGTGGAACCAAACCCTTTTTTTACATCCCTGATGGATTTCCTGAACCGGTTTATAAATTTCAAAATAATCCGGTAACTTCTGCAGGTTTTGCGTTGGGAAAAAAACTTTTCTATGACCCCATTTTATCTCGAGATAGTACAGTTGCTTGTGGGAGTTGTCATCAACAATTTGCTGCCTTTGCGCATGGCGATCATAATTTGAGTCATGGCATCGACAATTTGTTGGGGAATAGAAATTCTCCCGCATTGTACAATATTGCTTGGTTTCCTAACTTTATGTGGGACGGTGGTGTGAATCATCTGGAAGTGCAACCACTCGCGCCTATTAGTAATCCAGTGGAGATGGATGAAACGATGCCTAACGTGCTTCTGAAGTTAAAAAGAAGTAACAGTTACCCTGGAATGTTTGAGGATGCTTTTGGTTCCGATACCATCACAACGCAAGCCATGATGCGTGCTATGGCTCAGTTTATGGGATCTATGATTTCAGCCGATTCTAAGTATGATAAATATATAGCCGGAAGGGAAAGTTTTACGAATGATGAGTTAAGTGGATTGCAACTCTTTCGCGCTAAATGTGAGTCGTGCCATAAAGAACCGTTACTAACGGATATGTCTTTCCGAAATAATGGTCTCGATGCTGAATTTTCTAGCGATCCGGGTCGAGCGAAAATTACTACGCTTCCTCAAGATTCTGGCTTGTTTAGAGTGCCTTCTTTGAGAAATGTGGCTTTAACTTTCCCCTATATGCACGACGGAAGATTGGAAAAGTTGATGGATGTAATGAATCATTATAATTCCGGAATTCAATCCAGCAGCACTTTAGATCCTTTATTATCTTCTAACAGCATTCCACTTACACTAGCTGAGAAAAATGATCTGATCGCATTCTTAGGAACCCTAACTGATTACACATTCATTCGCGACAGTCGATTTAAAGAATAGGTCATGGCCTCATTTACGAAATTCTTAGTCGCATTAACCCTGTTGTTGATTTGGTGGGGTAGAAGTATAGGTTGTGATGTTTGTGGAAGTTTTATTGGCATTCATCCAGGAGATAAAAAAGCCTACATGAGTATGTTTTATCGCTACGTGAGCTTCTCTGGAAGCAATACTACAAACTCTGCTTTTTTTCCTGATGGCAGTATGCGAATTGGACATAGCGACCACAATGGATCGAACACGAATAGTAGTAAAGAATTTGAAGTGTATAGAGCAGCAGAATGGAGAGCTCGCTATTATCTGCATCCGCGTTTAGAGATCAGTGTAATTGCTCCCTATGTTTTTAATTCAGCTTATGAAAATGATAAGCGAACAAAAAATTCTGGACTCGGTGATTTAAGCACAATGTTAGGATGGCAACTGATTAATGAAGCAACCACTGGGAAATTTAACCATCGATTGCTTTTGGGAGCAGGAGTGAAGTGGGGCATAGGTGATGAAAACCAAAAAGTGAATAATGAAAGGTTACCTATTTTGTTGCAACCGGGAACGGGTAGTAACGATTTAATATTTTTTGCGAATTACCAATTGGGAATGAATAACTGGAGTTGGAATGTTTTGCCCACGTATAAAATCAATGGAAAAAATCGATTCGATGAGCGAATGTCCAATAGCTCTACTTTTTTTTCGAGCATAAGTTATCAATGGAAACGAAATGAAAATTTTAAAGTGATGCCTTCCATCCAAGGTTATTTTGAGTCGATGGATGGAGTGGTGGTGATGAATGAAAAGATAAAAGGAACAGCAATGGAAGGACTTTTTCTTGGGCCGGGATTGGATTTCTTTTATAAAAATATTGGATTAAGCAGCTCTTGTTGGTGGAGTGCCGGACAAGATCAGAATCCGAGTATGCTGGCGAGTCGCATTCGTTATAGAGCTGGAATTAGTTGGTATTTCAATCAACAATCATTCATATTTAATTAGCTTAACCATATAGAGAAGTGGGTAGCGAGTCTTGCAATTGACTTTTTATAGTGCGATCACTATTAACACAGGTCTGTCCATAAGTGCCTTTCAGTAGTAAGTTTTCCTTCAGCGGTTAGCCGTAGTTTTGACAAACACCCATTATGAAGAGGGTCGTAAGCTCGTCTATTGTTTCTGTTGTTATTTTACTGCTTTTGGCGGGTGGATTCTTCTACTTCCAACTTAGAAAAAGTGTTGACGCTTCCATTTATGAATTAATTCCTGCCGATGTAGCCTGGATTGTAACCGTTGACCCATCTTCAGGAGACTTACAACGATTGGCAAACAGTTCTTTTTTATCGGAATGTGATTCAGTAGAGGTTTTGAAAGATTGGAATCGGTCTTTGATTTTTATGGACTCCATCTGCACCAATAATGAAAAGTTGAAGGCCACCTTTAAAGCCACTCAACTTCTAATCAGTGGACATGTTACAGGTCCATCTGCTTTTAGTTTGATGTATTTTGCAGAAGTGGATAATGATTTTGTGAATGTATCGGAAGAGCTCATCTCCCTGATGCTTCAAACTACAGGAACCATTCAAACTCGAGTGTATAACGGAATCGATATCCGTGAATTTAGTGGAATGAACGGAAAGCATTTCTCTTGGGCGGTCACTAAAGGAGTCTTTATTGGATCATCAACCACTTTTTTAATTGAGGATGCCATTCGTCAACAAAAGAATGCAAAGTTAATTTCTCCTGCGGCCTCCATCGAAACCTATTGCGAAGAACAACCCAAAGAACTAATGGTGGCCTTGTATTACCCTGGTTTTTCAAAATGGTTGAAAACACAATTTCGTGATCCTTCAGGAGTGAACTTAGCACCACTCGAGCGATTAGGCGATTGGTCGATATTAAACTTGGAAATGCATTCCAATATTATTGCGTTTCATGGTCAAACTTTAGCCAACGACTCCAATACATTTATTCATCTGTTCGATCAACAAAAACCGGTGGAAAGGAAGCTCGTGCAAATGTTGCCCGCTAAAACATCTGCAGCGGTAGTTTGGGGAATGAGTGACGTAACACAAATTCTAACTACCATCAAGGAAAATCAGAAGAAATCAAAACAACCCAGTTCTTCGGCTGAGTTGATGCCTTATTTTTCGAATTGGATCGGAGAGGAAGTTGCTTTAGTAGTTACCCAACCCGCAGGAGCCTTAAATGATAATAACTATCTTTCAATTTTACATCTGAAAAATGTAGCCGCCTGCAAACGTTCTCTGGAAACGTTGATTGGTGATGGCTCAATAAAGGAAGAGTTGTATAACGGATATGCTATCCGTTATATTGATCGGAAATGGATCCTCAAGGATTTGTTTGGCTCTTTATTCACTCCTGTAAGCAAGTTTTATTATACTGTGGTTGGGAATTACTTGATTGTAGGAAATCAAGCTTCTGTATTGCGCGCTTATATAAACGATTTTAAAACAAGCAATTTATTGGTGAAGGAAGATCGATATACTTCTTTGGCAGCGCATATTCCACAAAAAGGAAATTTGTTTTTTTATTGTTCCATTCCTCAATCTGAAAAAGTATTTAGCAGTATTGCTGCACCAGCATGGGTGACCTGGCTGGCAAGTTATGGAGAGGTGTTAAAGAATTGGAATGGACTCACTTTTTCTATTAGTAATAACAATGGAATGTATGCTACCAGTGGTTGTTTAGGTTATTTTAATAAGAACATTTTAGGTCCACAGTTGACATGGAATAATAAATTGGATACCACCATAGCCACTGGACCATTTATGCCGGCTGGAATTAACGGGTTGATTTTAGTTCAAGATGTAACGAATCAACTTTATGCCTATGATCATACCGGTAACGTGGTTTGGAAAAAGAAAATGGAATCGACCATTTTAGGTGATGTGCATGCTGTAGATTATTACGGTCAAGGTGGAAATCAGTATATACTTAGTACACATTCTTTTGTTTATCTCTTCGATTCTTTGGGTAATGATGTAGGCAATTATCCATATCGATTACCGGCAGAAGCAAGTGCCGGATTAAGTTTGATCAAAGGAAGTGGAGCGGTAGAGGGCCGATTTTTTATTCCCTGTAAAAATTTAAGATTGTACGGGTATGGATTAAATGGTAAACCGTTAGCCGGATTTGGTACCGTTAAATTACCGGGAGTGGTACAGCGTCCGGTGATCATCGTTGAAAAGATGAATCGAATGATTTTGTTAGATGAAAGTGGTATGTGTTATACATTGGATTTTACTGGAAACCGATCATTTACCACGAAAGAGAAAATATTTTTAACTGCCAACGAAACATTGATTCCTTCAGATGAAGAAGGAGTATTATTTTATTTTAAAAATGAGTCAGAACAAATATGTCAGGTGAGTGGTGACGGATCGGTCAAGAGCGTTTTTGAAAACGATGCCGATTCCGTAATTGCGTTTACAAATGGTGATTTAAATGGAGATCAAATTCCTGATTGGATAATTTCCAACACGAAGGGACTACTCTTTAGAACGAATGATAACGTTTCGTTATTCAAATACAATTATGCAGAACCATTTGTTTCATTCGAATATTTAGTTTTTGGTGAAAAAATTGTTGTCGCTGCATCCACACCTCAGCGCGTGTTTTGGTTTAACCACGATGGCAGTTTAGCAGAAGGATTCCCAATTCCCGGCAAAGGCAATCCCGTCATTGCAAAAGGATCCGGCAGCGAAAAATACCTACTCCTGAAAGGCGGCGATGATAACATCAGCCTGTATATTCTTCAGTAGTTTTATAAAATTGCAAATTGGTAAGTTGGTAAATTGGTAAATTTCTACGCTCTGTAATCAGAGCAAATCTAAGCTCAAAGAATACTTCAGAGACAAATTGATGTACTCCGCTCGCAGTGTCAATTAAAGAACAGTGGGTTTTTCCTTTTCGAAGATTTGCGTTATTTATTTATAATCGCGCACTTTCGTTTCTCAAATATTCCCACTTTCAATCTTACCAACTTACCAACTTACCAACTTGCCAACTTGCCAACTTACCAACTTGCCAATTCAACCGTGACGTATCGTTAAAATAAAAAAGGCTATATCTCTCGATACAGCCTTTTCTATTTTATAAATGATTTAGTTACTCAACTGCGAAATCAACTCTGCGATTCATTGGATTTAAAGTAGTAGCCATTGGCTCTTTCTCTCCTTTTGATTCTGTACTTAAACGAGATGGATCAATTCCGTATTGTTTAATTAAATGATTCATTACATTATCAGCACGACGTTGACCTAATTTTATATTCTCGGTTTCGTTACCACGGATATCACAATTTCCAGTGATTTTCACTTTCAATTCAGGGTTAGCTTGCAATACTCTTGCGATTACTAAAATACGATCGTTGAAGTTTGGTTTAACTGTAGCAGATCCTAAATCGAAGAATACCGAAGGTAAAAATCCTGTTCCGTTTTTTCCATTTGAACCACTAACTCCATCTGCACCAAACTCACCTGGCTTCGCAATAGTAACTCCTTGGAAGTTTACTAATGATCCAGCACCAGTACTTGGCTCTAAATCGCGACTATCAGCAACTCCATCAGCGTCCGTATCCATCTCTTGACCATTTGCATCTACTTTAGCTCCTTTAGGCGTAAATGGATCCGCATCTTTACTGTCAATGATGCCATCTCCGTCTGTATCAACAGAAGTTCCATCACCATAAACTTTAGATCCTTCAACGGTACTATTGTCTTTGTCGAATAAATCCGAAACACCGTCTTTATCTTTATCGCCACTTAAAATGTCGATCTTCTCTTTCATATCAGCAAGGTCGTTGTATACTACTTCCATCGGATTTACCCATTCCATCGGCTTGTTCTTCTTTCCGAAAGTGTAATTAACACCAATTGTTGCCATGAGATAATTGTCGTATTCAGAATATACTTTCTCAGTAGCATCCACATTATCAGTAAATGTCTTACGATAATCTAAAGCCAAGCCAATGTCAAATTTGTTGATTTTGTATTTAAATCCTAAACTCATTGGGATCATTAACTCAGTAATGTTTCCTGATTTGCGAAGTAAGATGGACTTACTGGAGTCAGAATTTACTTTCGCATCAAAATTGAAGAATCCAACTCCAAGTGTTGCAACCATATGAAAATTCTTATTTCTATTTAAGAAAGAAATGTTTCCGAAATTGTATGTCATCTCTAAAGCTCCTTCATACATTTTACTCTCAAAAGTAACAGCCCATTCGTTAGAGCCAATTCCTCCAGATCCAGGAAACTGAATACTTTGGAAATTACTATCTAGATATTCTACATCACTTCCTTCAAAACTAGAAATAATACCACGAGCTCTTAATCCAATAGAGTGCGTAAGCTGATTGTGTACTTGTAAACCAAATGCAGGTTTAACAAATCCAGCATCTAAAAATCGGCTATTGTTTTGACCGCCTTTTAATAAATCACCAAGTAAATGGCTACCTCCAATTGTAACTCCAACCGACCAACGATCGTAATCAGATTTTTTTGGTAGTCCGTAATTGGAACTGCTGCTAGTTTCTGTTTGTGCCAAAGCTGACAAACTAACTGAAAGTAGGATAATACTGAGTAAACTTTTGATATTCATGCGTAAGCAATTATTTATTAGGATGCAAAACTAAGTAAACAAAAGTAATCTCCCTAATTTGTATCCATCAAGATTTTTATAAATTAACTTTCTCAGGGACAAATGTTTAGTACTTCCGTGGGATGATCATTTTGTAATAAATCCAAAATATACATCAGATCATTATGTTCATTTACAAAGTCTAATTGATCCGACTCGAGAATTATTACTCTTTGATTTTCAAGTGATTGAAGGTGATTTAAATATTGATTACTTACCTGATCCAGGTATTCGGCAGGAATGCTTTTTTCATACGTGCGACCTCTTAAATTTATGTTTTGAAGTAGTAAATTAGTCTTTTTATGAAGATAAAGTATCAAATCAGGCTTCCGAAGATCCTTGGCTATGAGATCATAAAATCGATTGAATAACTCCATTTCCGCTCCTTTTAAATTTACACGTGCAAAAAGTAAACTTTTTTCAAAAATATAATCACCAATAAGCAATTGTTCTTTTTCTAAAGCTTTTCGTTGCTCGCTTACTAGTTGCTGAAAGCGTTCGGCTAAAAAAGACATCTCCAAAGGAAAAGAAAATCGTTCGGGATTTTCGTAAAACTGTGGGAGAAAAGTGTTTTCTGCAAATTCTTCTAATACTAATGACGCATTGAACTTGGTAGATAATATTTTTGCAAGCGAAGTTTTTCCAGCTCCAATATTTCCCTCTACGGCAATGTATTTATAGGGCATCGATTTACTCATAATTATTGGGCGGTATATAAATTAACTTGTCCATGATCTGCACAGTGAGCAAGCATCCACTCAATGTTCTTTCCTGAAACAGGATGAATATGATCTGGAAGAATTTCACATAGGGGAACTAAAGTAAATCGTCGAGAAGCAATTCCAGCATGTGGAATCATTAATTGATCGTCTTTATAAACGATGTCGTCAAAATAAAGTATGTCGATATCTAAAGTACGAGGGCCCCATTTCTCCATTCTAATTCTTCCTGCACTTTGTTCTATCGTAAGTAAAGTCTTTAGTAATGCGATGGGATTAAGAGCAGTTTCAACGAGAACTACTTTATTTAAAAAATCCGATTGATCTTTTTTGCCCCACGCCTCACTGGTATAAATTGAAGAAGCCGCCTTGATTTGCCCTGCCCATTTTGAAATTTCATTTTCGGCAAATATCAAGTTTTGCAATGAATCTCCTTCATTACTACCCAAGAGCAAAACCGCTTGATGTAACATATTGCAAAGATAGGTTTATATGTTTTTGTGACGTGTATCAATGCTCAATTTGTGTATAAACTATTCGAAAAATGAATTTCAGGGAAAAGTGTTCACGTACGTGAAAAAAAAAGAATGCCACTTGAGATAATTGGAGATAAATAATTCAACTCTAGACAAAAAAGTGTAATTGAGCTCACATGAGTTTAGCCCCTCTCCCTTGGAGAGGTCGCGAAGCCTCGCGAGGGGAGAGGCTAGATCATTAATGTGTCTATAATTTATTTTAATTCGAACAATAGTATTTATTGATTTACCTTTCTAATTGCGAAGCCTAGCGACAAACACATGAAGCAACAAATTTTATTATTTATAACGAGTAAAATTAAACTCCATACTATTGGATTTATCCGGATTGTCTGAATTGCTGATGACCGCTTTGAGTTGATTATTTGAAATTAATTTATAAGTGATAAACTTTGGAAAATCGTTTTTCTCATTGTAGAACATCCAATAGTTTGACGTTTGTAAGATCATGTGAAAAGGCATGGGTTTATCTCCGTGTTGTGATTTTACAGTGGGTTCATAAATGATGGTTTGTGCATCCGCATACAATCGAAGAAATTCACTGTGTACCGAATCTTTGTTTTGTTTGATTACCCACGACTCTCCTTTCAAGGTTCCATCTTCCATTATCTCCCAACGCTCAAATAAGGTGTCTTGCTTTTGTATCGTATACCACGTTCCTTTCCATTCCAAAAGTTCGGATGGAATTGCTTGAGCATAGCTATCAGTTGCTCTTAAAAAAATTATGGAAAGCAAGATAAATAAGGAGGAGTAGGAGAGATGTGATTTCATTGTTCTAAATTTGCAAGTATAAAGATATGGAAAGTCTTTCATTGATCACCTTCATCGAAGCAGCTGCCGTTATGGTGAGCTCAGTATCAGGTATGATAAAAGCTTCTGAGAAAAAGATGGACCTGGTAGGAGCCTATAGCTTGGCTTTATTGGTTTGTTTTGGTGGCGGTACTTTGCGCGATATCCTTTTAAATCGCAGACCTTTTTTCTGGGTAGAGAATGAAATTTATCTTTTTATTGTGCTGCTTGTAACCATCGCCTTTGTTTACATTCCCTCAGTACATAAGCTGACTAAATTATTGCACCGTCGTACCAATACGGTGGAGGCAATTGGGTTAGGATTGTTTAGTATTTCAGGATTATTTGCTGCACTGAATTTAGGCATGCCTCTTTTTTCTTCTTCTTTGATGGGAGTAATCACCGGTGTTGCTGGTGGTGTATTTAGAGATATTGTAATTAATGAAATTCCAGTCATCTTTAAATTCAAAGGTGGACTCTATGCCGTCGCTTCTTTTATTGGATGTTGGATTTGTATCTTCTTCGTTTTTTTCTTCGATGCTGCCTTTCTCGGATTTATTATAGGAACCGTTTCCATCATTGGAATCAGATTAACCTCCGTTTATTTCGGACTCAAACTTCCAAAACCATTATGGGTTACTGAAGAAGAAGAGTAAGTAAGCGTTTCGTGATTAGATTGTTTTTTGCGAATAGATATTTTCGCTTCGGATAGGTTTTTGGCTTCTAGCTTCTAGCTTCTAGCTTCTTGCATACTGCAAACATCAACATCTAACAACCAAAATCTAAAATCTAACATCCAACATCCCTACAAATTCTTCAGCAAATAATTCGTCATCATATTAAACAAATGCGCTCTCGTACTTCCACCTCGGATATTATGGTTTTTATTGGGGTAGATGAATAAATCAAACTGTTTGTTTGCCTTTACCAAAGCCGAAACAAAGTCCATGCTGTTTTGCATATGTACATTATCGTCGGAGGATCCATGTATCAATAATAATTTTCCTTGTAAATTATTTGCATAGTTGATGGGCGAATTGTCATCATACCCTTTTGCATTTTCTTGCGGAGTCTGTAAATATCTTTCCGTGTAAATATTATCATAAAATCTCCAGTTGGTAACAGGGGCTACAGCTATTCCAGCTTTGAAAACTCCATTTCCTTTTGTCATTAAAAGTGAAGTCAAGTAACCACCAAAACTCCATCCCCAAATACCAATTCGATCACTATCCACAAAGGGTTTTTTCTTGATGAAGTTGGCAACGCTCAACTGATCTTTTAATCCAAGATTACCCATGTCTTTGTAAATGCAATTGGCAAAATCTAATCCTCGGCCTGGGGTTCCTCTGTTGTCGAAGCTCAAAACAATATAATTGCGTTGTGCGAGCATCTGATGCCATAAGTAGAAGGGGATATCCCAACTGTTGGTTACGGTTTGTTTTCCAGGACCGCCATACATATGCATTAATACAGGATACTTTTTTGTTGCATTAAAATCAGGAGGTAAAATCATCCATCCATAGAGACGCGTACCATCTTCTGTGAGAAAACTTACCGTGTCAATTTTTCCGAGACGAAAGGTAGAAAGTGTTTCTCTTACGATTTTGTTGTCTTCTAAAGTTCTTAATAATTTTCCGTCGTTTTGATTCAACGTACAAGTAAATGGTGTATCAAAACTAGAGTAGGTGTCGGCGAAATATTTTAATCCAGAACTAAATTCTGCTTTGTGAATTCCAGCAATCGTTGTCAATGCTTTTTTCTTTCCGCTAAGGGTGATGGAGTAAATATGTCGTTCCATCGGACTTCTTTCCGCACTCTGATAATAGACTGTGCTTGACTTCTCATCAAATCCAAAATATTGAGTAACATCAAAATTGCCTGACGTAACTTGTTTAATCATTTTTCCATCAATGCCGTACAGGTAAATATGATTATACCCATTGCGTGTTGAAGTCCAGATAAAGCGCTTGCCATCTTTTAAAAAAGTTAAATCATCCGTAATTTCAATAAACGATTTATTTTGTTCATTCAGCACCACACTACTTTTGCCTGTAGAAACAGAATAAAGAATTAGCTCCAATTGATTTTGATGACGATTCGTTCTTTGGAAACTTAACACATCCCCATTTTGTGTCCATTTAACTCTTGGAATGTATTCCCAATCGGCATCCGTTTTAAAAATTTCAGTAGCTTTATTACTTGCCAAATTGTAGTTATATAATGCAACAATTGAGTTTTTCTCACCTGCTTTAGGATATTTATAAAGTTCTTCTTTCGGGTAAAGTTCGCCGTATGTAGTAAGGTTAAATTCTTTTACATCACTCTCATTAAATTGATAGTAAGCAATATTATTTCCATCTGCCGACCATCCAAAGGCCACATCCATTGAAAATTCTTCCTCGTAAACCCAATCGGTTGCACCATTAATAATTTTATTTTTTACACCATCAGTCGTAATTGCTTTTTCAACTTTCGATTTTGTATCCCATACATAAAGATTATTATCTCGAACAAAAGCTAACTTACTTCCATCAGGAGAGAATCTACCATACATTGATTTTCCATTGTTAGTTACCTTAGATAGTTTGTTATTATCTCTATCAAAAAGATAATAATCTTCTTTAGTGGAATGACGATAGATGGATTCTGAATTCACACTCAACAATATTTTCCTTTCATCATCACTAAATAGATAGGAGCTAAATTCAACCGCTTCTTTAAAAGCGAAAAGTTGTGAAGGACGTAAAATGGTATCCACTGCTTTTCCTGTGCTAAAACTATATTGAATGATATATTTTTCTTTCCCGATGGTTTCTATGCTCGTATAAAAATCGTCGTTATTCATGGAATTAAATCCACCAATGGTTCTTGCAAAAAGCTTCGAACTTCCATAAATATCTTCCACTTGAAGCATTCCTTCTTGGGCATTTACGGATAGGTAGGGAAGATAGGATAGTAAAAGTATTGAAACAATGGTTTTTAAGTAAATTTTCATATGGTTCTTATTTGCTGCTCAAATTTACGAAAAATATAAATTGTCAAGTATAATTTGAGAGCTAAATGATATCTTTGTTTTATGAAAAACAGCCTATTGAATTGCCGATTATTTTTAGTCTTTGCGATGACCTTATTTTCAACCTTGAATGCTCTTGCTCAAGGACCTAGTGGATATATAAAATACAATATGTCTTATGCAGAATCGAGCATGACGAAGGAAGAATTAGAAATGATGCCAGAAGAAACGGAATTGTGGTTCAAAGGAGATCTGGTGAAGTTAAGAATGCCCATGGGAATGGGTATGCAGAGTGACGTTCTGATATTGAAGGATAAGGTGGTTTTGTTGATGGATTTGATGGGGAATAAATTAGCCATGGAATCCACAAAAGAAGAAGTGGAAAAAGAAAATTCTGCCTCTAAAAAAGCAGTTGTTAAACTGATTGCTGGAGAGACAAAGAATATAGCTGGATTTGAATGCAAAAAGGCAATTCTAAGTACCCCTGGTGAAAAGGATATGATTGTATGGTATTCGGACAAAATTAAGACGAATGGCTCCTGGTATTTCCAAATGTCCGAAATTAAAGGGTTTCCGCTCGAATTTTCAATGAGAACAGGAGAAATGAGTGTAAGAATGACTGCCAAGGAAGTAAGAATGGAGAATGTAGACGATGCTGAGTTTACTGTTTCTTCTGATTATAAGGTGATGTCTCAAGCCGATATGATGAAAATGATGGGTGGACAAGTTAAATAAATTTGCAAAATATTTGAAATTCTTGTAATTTTGTTTTGAATAACCCCAAATTTTCGGTTTTTATGAATGAATATTTAATTTTAAGCGTAGCAATGACCTTGTGCTTCTTTTCACTCGGTTTGAAGTTGAACAAAAGTGCCAGCTCGATGGAGGGTGTCTTAGGTTATAAGACAAAAGCTTCAAAGCTCAATGAGGACACTTGGTTCGAAAGTAATATCTATGCAGGAAAGTGTTTAATGGTGTTAGCGAGTTTAATCTTATTGTTACTAGTGATTACTGAAATATATTTTTCATCAGCATCAGCATCTCATAAAATGTTATATATCCTGAGTGGATTTGTTTTGACTTCCTTGACGATAATTTATGTCCTTACCGAGCGTCATCTCAAGAAAGTATTTTTTAGAGATGGGAAGCGTCGTCCTAAGTTTTAATTGATTCCCTTGTGCCAATTTATTGCTGTTCAAATTTAGATTCATTATTTTCGCCATACTTGTTTAACAAAGTAATGATATGCGAAAAAAAATTTATACTCTTCTCGTCTTTCTATTGAATACTCTTTCTTCCCAAGCGGTTGAAATTAATTATACGATTTCTTTTCCTCAGCCGCAAACCCATTACGCAGATATAATCATGCAGGTGGATGGAAATAAAGCTGACGTCGTGGATGTTAAGCTCCCTGTATGGATTCCAGGTTCGTATATGATCCGTGAATTCTCTCGCTTTGTTGATGTTTTTGAAGTGATGGATAATGACGGAAAGTTGTTAAGTTGCGAGAAAGTAGATAAGAATACGTGGAGAGTTCAATCCAAAGGAAAATCGAAGTTGAAAATTCATTATCAAGTGTATGCTTTTGAATTAAGTGTACGTACAAGTTTTATAGATGATGAACATGCCTTCTTAAATGGCTCCAGTATTTTTATGTTTATTGAAGAGCATTTGAAAAATCCGGTAACTGTCACCATAGTTCCAGCACCTACATGGAAAGTAATTTCAGTGGCGCTCGATCGTATGAGCGAAAGTAATCCGTGGAAAGTGAAGGCGCCTAATTACGATGAGTTAGTAGATGCTCCCTTCGAAATCGGAAATCATCTGGTGTTTTCTTTTACTGCAGCAGGTGTGCCCCATGAAGTAGCTATGTTTGGAGAAGGCAATTTTGATGTGGATCGTTTGAAAAAAGACATGACCCGAATTGTGGATGAATGTACTGCAATCTATGGATCGCATCCATGTAAAAAGTATGTTTTCTTTATTCACAATATGAATACTGGGGGAGGAGGGCTCGAACATAAAAATTCAACAACATTGCAGGCCAATAAATGGGGATACACAAACTCTTCGACTTATGTTGGTTTTTTAAGTTTGGTAGCTCACGAATATTTTCATTTGTGGAATGTGAAAAGATTTCGTCCTGCACCTTTAGGACCCTTTAATTATAGTGGAGAAAATTATACCAACATGCTTTGGTTAGCCGAAGGATTCACTGCTTATTATGATGATTTGATTACTTATCGCTGTGGTTTAACGAGCGAGACAGAATACTTACAAACTCTTGCTGGAAATATGTCATATTGCAATAATCAACAGGGAGCCGCCTTTCAATCGTTAACCGAATCGAGTCTCGATGCGTGGATAAAGTATTACCGATCATACGAAAACTCAGCCAATGCAAGTGTTTCTTACTACACCAAAGGTTCGGTGGTAGGTGCGTTGCTAGACATGGAAATTATTAACGCAACGAACGGTGAAAAATCTCTCGATGATTTTATGAAAGAGATGTATCAGGAGTTTTATGTAAAGAATGATAAAGCCTATACACAAGAGGATGTGATGAAAGTAGTGGAGCGACTAACTGGAAAAAACATGGATTCCTTTTTTAAGAATGCTGTGAATTCAACCGAGCCATTACCCATGGATAAAGTAGTTAGTCAACTCGGAATTTCCTTAGTGGATTTGAATGAAAAATCAGTAACTACCTTTAGCGGAATCAATTCATCCATGTCCGCAGGAAAATTAATGGTAACTTCCGTAGTGCGCAATTCACCAGCGTGGTCAGCAGGCATCAATGTAAACGACGAACTCATCGCTATGGATCAATATCGCATTGGCGACGATCTCAATAAAGTAGTTTCAATGAAAGCTCCTGGCGACAAAGTAACCTTTTTGTTAAACCGTAGTGGATATATGAAATCGATCGCTTTAACTTTAACAAACACACCGTACGTAAAATACACATTGAATAAATCAAGCGCGGTTTCCGAGCAGAAGAGTAAGTTGTATAAGAAGTGGTTGCGATTAGCTGCTGGATTCTAGCTTCAGCCAGTGCGAAATCGACGAGTACTGGCCTCTTACAGCGTAGAACATTTAATTGTCGGTTTTCAGGATTTATTTTGAATATAATTACTTTTCCAAGCGCTGCAAGCCCATTTGCCCATTTTGTCTTGATGTTTTCGAAGAATGATGGGTGTCCATTCTGTGTAATTTAGTTCATCCTTGCTCATTTTATAGGATGATGATTTGTATAGTAGCAATTTTTCTTTGAACGTTTTATCACTCGCCTTTTTATTTAAGGTATCTTCAAGTAATGTATAATTTCCAATTAAATAAATATAATCCTCTTGTTCATCTACTGGAAAAGATGTTTCCCATTCTGAAGAAGGATTTTCAGGAAGTATATGCTCAATAGTTGATGTGGCATCTTCGAATTGATGGGAAGTCCCTGAAATTGTATTTTCAAGTTCTACTAAAATATACTTAACAAGGTTTTTGTTTCTTTTAGTGCTTAAAACCTGCGTTGAAAAAGCCTGAGCAAAACTGTCATCGGGAACATAAATTGATTTTAAAAATTCAGAAGCTTGTGAGGCCTTTGTAATCTCGCCTGAGAATATTTTAATTGATAATTTGTTGAATACAACTTCAATTTCATTTGTATGTAAACCTGAAATGACATTATATCGGAATGTAATTACATTTAATTCATGTAATAGCTTTGTAAACTCTTCTTCAAGAAATTTTTGCTTTGCAACAAGCATCAAAGAATACCAAGTTGAAACACCAAATAGATTCATTGAACGTATAAATGATCGCTGTTCCTTATTCCACATTGGGTCAGCGGGATTTTCAAAAGCTGAATAGATAGGAGCCAATTGTTCCAATTCATTTAATAAATCAAAAACGTTTTTTGGAGTTTGAATAGTGCTTTTAATAGCTCTATATAAATTCGAAATCCTTACAAGTTCGAATCTTGAATTCCAATAATGACGTAAAAAAGTTGGAAGGTCAGATTTACCTAAAAAGTCGTTTATGCTTTGCCATCTTCTCTCAGTTTCTTCCAATTCGGAACTGCTAGATTCAAATGCTTTAGAAAACAAATAATTCTTTAATAAATCTGATGGCGATAATTTAACCCCTCGTGCATTAAGTGTCTCAAAAACTTTGTATGCATTGAGGTCGTCACTGACATTAATTGTTGTAAAGATTAGCGAATTAGAAATTTCTTCATCAATTAATGTGGCAAGTTCTGTTCCTGATTTCGAAGAGATTTTTGTTTTTAGAGTATGATAAAAATACTCATAAGCTCCCCATAATCTTTTTTGAGAAGGTTTAAGTTTGCCAATAGCTGGGGGTTTCCTATGATTTAATAGATAGCTTTTATAAAAGTCATCATTGTTTTTATTAAGGACTAATTTAGGGGTAATTGTAAGCTTAGATGTGGAAAAATTTCCAAGGAATTTTTCTGTAAGTTTTACTATTCGAATTTCATTGTTTTCTTTATCATATCCGCTGTCAGCCCACTCTTTTAAAAGTCTAATTGCTGAAAGACACAATATACTTAATGTGGTGAATCTTTGTTGTCCATCAATTATGGATGATGTTTTTGTCTTTGTGCTGTCCTCCTGGAAAACTAAATACCCCATGTAATGGTATTTTTCTTTTGGCAAATCAAGTATATCCATCCATAAGTCCTCCCAGTATTCTTTTTCCCAAGAATAATCTCTTTGATAAGGTGGTACTCTAAAAGTTCGCCCATTTGAAATTAAGTCGTTATAAGAAGCTGTTCCAGTATTTAAAAGAAGTGTCGCCATTTACAATAATTTATTGGTGTAATAATACGATTATTTTTTGTAATTAAGTCATCACTTGGCAACTAACTGCAGCCAACAGTACTCAGTCTCCAATTGCGAAGCCTAAGCGTCCAACACTTGTTCCACAAAATTGCATCTAACTGAAAAGTCAACCTATTTCAGGCTTAGTCATAAAATCCAACCTCCAACATCTAACAATTTACTTCGAGACAATCACAAACTCCGTTCTTCTATTCTTCATTCTGCCTTGTGACGTAGAATTATCCGAAACGGGTTTCGTGGCTCCAAAACCTTTCGAGCTTAATCGTGATTTATCAACTCCATTTTGAATTAAAAAATCGGAAACGGATTTTGCTCGGGCTTCTGATAAACTTAAATTGTTAGCTGGAATTCCAACATTGTCGGTATGTCCATAAACTGCTACGCGCATGGTTGGATTTTCTTTTAAATAATTTGCAAAATCTAGAATGATGGCTTTGTCTTGTGATGTCAAAGTTGAACTTTCTATATCAAATAAAATATTGTTGAGCGTATAGGCGCCTCCAATTTCTGTTTTTTGAAGTTGAAGGTCTACTTTGATGGGTTCTAGTTTCGTGGTGTCATCTTTAGAAAAGTAAGCGGAATTGTAAGCGTAACCTTGCTTCTTTACCGTGAGGATATAATCTTGATCGAATAAAACTACAGAAGCATATTTACCACTGGTGCTATCATAGGATACGTCGGCAAACTCTTGCGTGTTTACATTTTTTAATGAGATGGTAGCTTTTTTAGGTGCATCATTGTTTTCGTCTTTTAAATCTCCTTTAATAAATAATACACGATCTGGTTTTGCAGCTGTATGTAAATCGAAGGAGTAAATATCATATCCACCTTTTCCCTGCAAACTATTACTCGAAAAATATCCTTTTTGCCCATCGGTACTCGCGAAGAATCCTAATTCGTCGGCTTCTGTGTTGATGGGATAACCTAAATTCATAGGCTGACTCCATGATCCATCTGCTTGCAACTTGCATTTATAAATATCATATCCTCCTAATCCGGGCAAGGCATCACTACTAAAATAAAAAGTTTTGTTGTCAGGATGAATGAATGGCGTTTTTTCATTTCCAGTGGTGTTGATGGAACTTCCTATGTTTTTCATGGGACCCCACTCGCCGTTTTCTAATTTATTACTGAAAAAGATATCACTGGTTTGACTTACAGAATCTCGAATGCTTACAAAGTATAATATTTTTCCATTGGGCGAAATACTCGGTTGACTTTCCCAACGATTGGGATCATTGATGGTGGCACCCACACTGCGCGGCTCCGACCAAACTCCCTTGGTTTCATCGCTTGTATAAATATCAAAATTCCCGTTTTTATTGACGGTGAAAAATAAATGTTTGTTGTCAATGGTAATGGTTGCTCCACCCTCGTTATTTGATCCCGCTTTGTTAAATGGAGAAAGCATAGCTTCTCCTTTATCAAAGACACTATCTTTTTTTACACTGATCATAAATTTTTCGACACTTGCCGGAAAAAGTGAACCTCGTTTTTGTTCTTCATAGCGTCGAGTGAAAAAACAATATTCTTGATCCGGAGAAATAATAGCTAAGTACTCTGGATTAGGTCCGGAAACGTTGTTTAAAGGCTCAGGTTGAAACGGAACAGGAACCATCATGAACTTGGCTCGCTGAATTTTTTGAGTGGCGTCACGAGCATTTTCTTCTTTCACTTTGTTGAAGTCGAGGTACGACTCAAAATAAGTAATGGCTTTCTTGAATTCTTTGATGTCGTATAAATAATCGGCCAAACGATAATGCGCATCGGCACTTGCATCAGGACAAACTTCAATGAGTTTTTCATAAGCTGCAGCCATTACTTTGTCATTATGATTTTGCCAGGCTACATCGCCCAGTAATTTATAAGGATCAGCAAAGGTTGAATCCTCTGCTATGGCTTTATCACAATATTCTTTGATGGTGCTTAGTGGTTTCTTGTCGTTTCGGGCTTCGCGAGCATTCTCATAATGCTTATTAGCCGACTTGTTTTCAGAGGGCGGACAAAGGGATTTTGATTGCGCCATCAAAGTAGATGAAGCCTGAAACAAAATAAACAGGAAGAATAGAATCTTTTTCAATGGAGATATAACGCAATTGTTAAGGCAAATATGATGTGTTTTCAGCTTTAGTTCTAAAAATTGAACATTTAATGTCAACAATGCATTGTGATTAACTCTATAAAATGCAAAAAGGTCGGCGAGGCCGACCTTTTTAACAGGTTTAGTGTTGAATTACTTCTTTACCAATTTTATTGCTGAGCTGATGTTTTTTCCTGAAATCAATCGAGCCATATAAACTCCATTCGACCAGCTTTCACCCATCATTAAATTTTGATTTCCTAAGGTAGAAATCATTCTTTCCTCTGTCAATCTACCGCTCATATCAAAAATTTGCAAGGTTGATTTTTGCTCTAAAGAGTGAATCGAAATCATGACTTGGTTGCTGAAAGGATTTGGAGATGCACTTAATTTTATTTGAGCCAAAGAATTATTGTCATCGATTCCTACAACTTCAACGATTTCAAATTTATCTAATCCACCTTCCACAATATTAAATACTGGGCCTGGATCGCCTACATTAACGATCAATTGCATGGTTGCAGTCGGAGTAAGGTAGGAGTTGATGGCTTTTGATTGTGGAATCCATTGAGAAGAAGAACCATTGGGACCTAAAGCTTCAATAAGTACAGTGTTCGTTCCATCGGTTAAATAAATTTTCATGGAATCATCTGGCTGACCATTGGTAGTTCCGCCATTGTAAAACCATCTGTTGTAATTCACGTGAGGATTCAAATACGTTGTCATGTCAAAGATTGGTGAAGTTAAAATCGTGCTCCCTTGATCCACATCATTGTCCCATGCACCACCGCCGCCATTATCAGTAACAAATGCCCAAGTGCCACAATCCGAAGAAATATCAGCTCCAGGATTTGCGGTTTGCCCTTGGTTAGTAGTGGCTATAGGTGCACCTCTTTCCCAAAAGTTTCCAGAAGGACCACTTACTGTCCAACCAAAGTCAAGAACGAAATCATCGTAATAACCTTTGTCAAGTGTAATGTTGAAAGGATTGCTACCATTTACAGTTTGGTTACTGCTGCAAAAAGTGCGATGTCCCCAATGTCCAACCGTTAAATTATAAACACCTTGAAAAAATCCTGGGATCGTAAATTGACCACTAGCATTTGTGGTAATTGAATTATTAAATTGTGCGTTTTCAAAATAAACAGTTGCATTCGCAATCGGATTACCCGTTCCAGTTTCTACTACTGTTCCTGTAACAGTTACTGTAGGAACAATGGTATTTAATTGAACATCTAAATTAGTTAACACGCCATTTTGAAGAACTACACCAGAAATGGTTTTAGTGATGTAACCCGCTTTTGAAAATGATACATCATAAGTTCCAGCAGCCGCTAATCCTGTTTTATAAAGTCCCGTAATTTTTGTGTTTTTAACAATGCTAGGTCCTAGAATAGTTACCGTAACATTATTTAAAGGCAATGTTGTATTGGTGTCGGTAACGAGTCCTTCCAAATAACATCCACGAACATAAGTTGGAGTTAAAACATAAAGGCCGTTATTAATATCAGATACAACAATTGTCCCTGAAGGTAAATAAGGATAAACGCCCCAAGCACCATTAAATCCATTTCCGGAACCTTGTGGATAGGTATCATAATTACCAGTGATGATCATATTGTCTGGACGACTTACATCGACAATAGCAATTCCATCTTTATACCAACTGATGATTTCAAAATCATTTAATGTATGTGTATTGTGAATGATGGATCCTGATCCGGGAGTTAACTGTACGCGATCTAATTCTGTGATGTTACTCAAGTCGGTAATGTCGTATGAACCTAAAAACGAATTTGTATTTTCATCAGTAGTGAATATTGCAGTGCCCGCATCATTCAACCATAAATTATGAGTGAATTGTGTAGGAGTTAATTGTGTTGCTAGCAAAACAGGATTTGTTTTATTCGTTACATCAAAAACTGAAAAGTATCCATCATAAATATGTGCGCTATACAAAGTATCATTTCTTACATAGCCATCATGAATATAAGTTCCAGGAGTGTGTCCTTTGTAAACTGGATTCCAGGGATCCGCTAAGTCGCAGATTAGAGCAGTGCCATTATATAAATTACATCCGTATAAGTATGCATGACCACCATCCACATGTAAAGCATGTATCGTTTCTAGTTGATTGTTGATAGCCCCGCTTCCCGTCCAATATTTGAATTGAATAGAATCAGGTAAATAACCTAAATTAACAATTTGTAATCCATTGCAACATCCTTCTGTAGTTACATAAGCATAATTATCCATGGTCTTTACTTCTCTCCATGTAGAATTGGTTCCGGGAACCGTAAATACTTCAACGGGTGCTGCAGGATTCGTAACATCTACTATGGATAAACCGGATTCGTATCCAACTAAAGCGTATTCATTTCCAAGTGAATCTACGTATCCTCCAATGTTAGATAAAGCATCATTGGGGTAAGGTAAGTTTGACTTAAAGGTAATGTTGGTTTGAGCTGATGAGTTCAAAACCAAGGTTAAACTCATCAGAAAGAGTACTAGTTTTTTCATGTTTGTTTTGGGGATTGTGTAGTCAAATATACACCGATTTTTTGGATCGATCTCCTGAATATTGAAATAATACAAGGATGCGTCAGTATGATCTAAGTGAAAGCCGTTTTGATTGATAAAAAATGAGGATAAGAAGTGGATTTAGGTCGAATGAATCATTTTCATAAGGTTTTCCTTATAGCTACTTCCAATGGGTAGGCGGCTTTGGTGTAGCTCCAGCTCGTTGCCCGAAATACTTTTGATGGACGAAGAATTAGCAATATAGCTTTTATGAATTCGGATGAACTGATCGGAAGGTAAATTGGCTTCAAAAAACTTCATGGTATGAAGCGTTACAATCATTTTTTCGTTGGTGAAGATTTTCACATAATCTTTCATCCCCTCAATGTAATGGATGTCGGCGAAGTTGATGCGTATCAATTTCTGATCACTTTTCACAAACATATAGTCAGGTTGAGAAACTCTGGCCATGGGTAAGGGTAATCTAACTCTTTCAATGGCTTTGTTCACCGCTTTCATGAATCGCTCCATCGAAACAGGTTTTACCAAATAGTCGACTACATCTAAGTCATACCCTTGAAGTGCGAAGTCGGGATGGGCAGTAGTAATAATTACAGCAGGAGCTTTATGCAGGGATCTCAAAAAATCTAATCCTGAAATAACAGGCATGGAAATATCTAAAAACATCAAATCAATAGCTTCATTATTCAAAACTTCGAAAGCTTCTAAAGCATTACTACAAGTAGTGACCACTTCAATCTCCCGAATGTTTTGCAAATAACGCTCAAGCACTTCTTGTGCTAAGGGTTCATCGTCGACAACAATGCATTTTAATTTGTTCATGTGAGTTCGATTTGAAGGTTGATATTAAATACTTCTTCGTCATGGGTAATGCTGAGCTGGTGTTTTTGAGGGTAGAGTAAGGATAATCTCTTTTTTACATTGAATAATCCAATGCCAGCTTCATTTTGTTTGATGCCCAATTGTTCATCCGTGCCAATACTATTTTTAACGCTAAGCGAGACCACCTCTGGTTCGATCGTGAAATGGATATGTACAAAACCGTCACTGAAACGTTTATCGATTCCATGCTTGAATGCATTTTCTACGAAGTCGATAAAGAGGAGCGGTGCAATGAGTTGTTCTGTTACATCTCCTTCCACTTCAATTCGAATGTCATATCGATTGTGATATCGTATTCGTTGTAATTCGGTGTAGCTAGTGATGAAATCAATTTCTTTGCTTAACAATACTTTTTCTTCATTGGCTTGGTATAATACATAGCGCATAATATCGCTTAGCTTTAATACCATCTCCGACGCATTCTCCGAATTTTTTAAAGTGAGCGAATAAAGATTGTTTAATGTATTGAATAAAAAATGTGGATGAATTTGTGCTTTGAGCGCATTTAACTCGAGTTGCAATTTTTCTTTTTGAAGTTTTAACAATTCGTTTTGTGTGATGAATGCAATCAACGTATATTTCAAAGAGTAAGTTAAGATAACTACAATAACTCCTTCCAACAAATCATAGTTGGGAGTGATGTTACCAATAAAACGAGTCATTCGTTCAGGCATCTCTTCACTGGGCATGGCAGTGAGTAGTTGATAGTTCAACAGTGAGTACCCATAAATGCTCAGCGCAGTAATCGCAAAATAGGAAAAGTATTTTTTTTGGTTGAGTAATTTAGGGACATACAAATATAGATGAATGTAAACCAAGGGTGCTTGACTCAATAATACGATAAGTACATAAGCTAATCCCCATTTTATTCCCCAGAGTGAGAACGTATCGTAAAAAGATCGAGTCAACCAAACTGTCCAAAAAAGGGAATGTAAAATCACACTTTGCGCCTTCTTGTTGGGAAGGCGGGTGGAAAATTTTTCTATGAGTTTGTCAATCATCAATTCAAATATAGTGAAGGGATTCGATACGATTGCTTTTTTTAGTCGAAGACTACGCTAACCCCGACCAAATAAAGAAACCGTCGGATAAATGAATATTCGACGGTTTTGTTGAAGTTGAAATGGATCAGTTATTAAACGTTTTCCATCTTTTTTGCGTTGCGTTTACGCTCGTTATCATCTAAGTAAATTTTACGCATACGTAACGACTTAGGAGTGATTTCAAGGTACTCATCTTTCTCGATGTATTCCATAGCTTCTTCTAATGAGAAGTTAGTTTTAGGAGCAATTCTAACGTTATCGTCGCTACCCGAAGCACGCATGTTGGTTAATTTCTTAGCCTCGCAAAGGTTGATCACTAAATCATCAGGTCGAATATGTTGACCAATAATTTGTCCGCCATAAACTTGTTCCCCTGCATCAATGAAGAAGAATCCACGATCTTGCATACGGTCAATGGAGTAGGGTGTTGAAGTTCCTGTTTCCTTGGCTAATAACACACCAGCCATTCTTCCTTGAATACTACCTTTCCACGGCTCAAAACGAGAAAAACGATGCGCCATGATCGCTCTTCCTGCTGTTGCTGTTAAAATGTAACTGCGTAAACCAATCAACCCACGAGCAGGTATATCAAATTCCAAATGTTGTAAATCACCTTTAGGTTCCATGATTTTCATTTCACCTTTTTTCTGAGTTACTAATTCAATCACTTTTCCAGCTACTTCTTCTGGAACATCTACTGTTAAATGTTCAATCGGTTCGTTTTTCTTTCCGTCTATTTCTTTGATGATTACTTGTGGTTGTCCAACTTGTAACTCATATCCTTCGCGACGCATAGTCTCAATTAAAATCGATAAATGCAATACACCACGACCATAAACTAGATAAGAATCCGGTGAGCCCGTTTCTTCGATTCTCATCGCTAGGTTTTTCTCCAACTCTTTGTACAAGCGATCGCGGATATGCCTCGACGTTACAAAACGCCCTTCTTTGCCAAAGAAAGGTGAATTGTTAATCGTGAACAACATACACATGGTGGGCTCATCTACATAAATTGGTTTCAAAGCCTCTGGATTTTCAAAGTCAGCAATGGTATCACCAATGTCGAAATCTTCAATGCCCGTAATAGCACATAAGTCACCGCTAAAAACTTCATCAATTTTACGTCTGCCTAAGCCTTCAAAGACCATCACCTCTTTCACACGCATCTTTTTCATGGTGCCGTCTTTTTTCATCAAAGTAACTGGTTGATTTTCTTTTAATGATCCTCGGTTCATACGACCAATAGCAATTCTACCTACATACGTGGAGAAATCAAGAGAAGTAATCAAAAGTTGAGGAGTTCCTTCGATCTTTTCTGGTCCAGGGAAATATTCAATAATGGTATCTAACAACGGTGTAATGTTGTCTGTTGGTGCTTTCCAATCAAGACTCATCCATCCTTGTTTCGATGAACCATAAACGGTTGGGAAACTTAATTGATCTTCTGTTGCATCTAAATGGAAGAATAAATCAAAAACTTTTTCATGTACTTCGTCTGGACGACAATTTTCTTTGTCAACTTTATTAATTACCAAAACCGCTTTCTTGCCCATTTCTAAAGCTTTCGATAAAACGAAACGCGTTTGAGGCATCGGGCCTTCAAATGCATCCACAAGCAAGATAACACCATCCGCCATATTCATCACACGTTCTACTTCTCCGCCAAAATCGGCGTGACCTGGTGTATCAATAATGTTAATTTTGATTCCTTTGTAATGAACCGAAACGTTTTTAGCAACGATCGTAATTCCTCTTTCACGCTCAAGGTCGTTGTTGTCGAGGATTAAATCACCCGTTTTTTCGTTTTCTCTAAATAATTCTGTTTGATGCAGAATTTTGTCTACCAAGGTCGTTTTTCCGTGGTCAACGTGGGCAATAATGGCAATGTTGCGAATAGCTTGCATGTTAATTCTTTAAGTTTTTTGATTATCTTATTGATAATCAGTTGTTTTTATTTTACTGAAAGGCTCTGCAAAGATAGGGTTTTTAAGCGCCCCTTTTACAGAAAGTATGGACTTATCCTAAATTAAATGAAAGATTTTTGAAAGAACTAAACTTTTTTAGGGGGCGATTGTTCTACTCTCAAACGATAAAACAAATAACCAAAAAACTAATTAAATCATGAAAACAACTTTCA
This sequence comes from Bacteroidia bacterium, assembly GCA_046160245.1. Lineage (GTDB taxonomy): Bacteria > Bacteroidota > Bacteroidia > AKYH767-A > OLB10 > JAJTFW01. The sequence goes on along the minus strand of JBJXGU010000221.1, from coordinate 9,161 downwards.
ATTCTTCTTTAAAATTTATGGCTATGTTAATGATAGCTTTAACAACAGTATTTTCATTTTCTGCTTGCAGTGATGATGATGGTGATGCTCCAACACCTGCAGCTTCAGGTAAATTAATGATTGTACATGCATCTCCCGATGCTCCGGGAGTAGATCTTCTCTTAGATGGTACTAAACTAAACTCTTCGGATGTAATGTATACTGATAACACAGCTTATGTTTCTGCAGCAGCCGGAACGCGTGTTTTAAAAGTGAACGTAGCCGGTACTTCTACCACTGCTTTACAAGCAAGTCTTCCTATTGTTAGTAACAAAAATTATAGTGTGTTTGCTATTGATAGCGTTAGTAATTTGAGTGGACTATTTGTAGAAGACAATCTTGCTACCCCGGCATCCGGTAAAGCACATGTGCGTTTCATTCATTTATCTCCAGATGCACCCGCAGTGGATGTAGCAGTAACAGGTGGAGCCGTAGTATTTGGAAATAAAATTTTCAAGGATTTTACAGCCTTTACTCCATTAGATGCAAATACATACAATCTTGAAGTTCGTTTAGCCGGTACTTCAACTGTTGTACTTCCTCTTCCTGGAATTATGCTTACGGCAGGTAAAATCTACACAGTCTATGCAAAAGGATTTGTAGGTGGAACAGGTGCCCAAGCCTTAGGCGCAGAAATTATAGTGAATAATTGATTCAACATTTTGAATAGAAAGAGACCTGTCAATGTATTGGCAGGTCTCTTTTTTTGATCTTTTGTGGAAGGTTTGCTAAACCTAAATGAGATGGTTTACCTAAATTTTAAAGTGAATAATATTTTTATATATGTTGTGTTAATCAATTATTTGTGTGAATTAATGCGATTTTCTTGTGTGGGTTGCGATACCAACAAAAAAGTTCAAGTTTTTGATATTGGATTCATGCAACTTAGCTATTTCAACCTTTGATTTTACCTTGTATTTCGTAAAGGAACTTTCGATTTTTAGAAAAAGGTGCAATCTCATCTGTTTGGAAATCTCTGTTGGTAAGCTGTAAAAACCTGTTGGAATCCTTTTTCATTTGTTTTCATCCCTGCGTTTAGAATATTTACTTTTGTCGATAACGCTATGAAGTTAACCCCCTCCTTTACGCTCGCTGCCATCGCCGATATGGTGAATGGTCGTGTCATCGGTGATCCGCAAGCAATGATTACCGGAATTAATGAAATTCACCGCGTAGAAGCAGGTGACCTAACCTTCGTTGATCATCCTAAATATTATGATAAAGCATTGCAATCAGCTGCCACTTTTGTGTTAATTAACAAGGAAGTGGAAGCACCCGCAGGGAAAGGTTTAATTTTTTCGGATGATCCCTTTCGTGATTATGTTTATCTAACTCGAAAGTTTATGCCATTTGTGCCTTCGTCAAGTGCAATTGATCCATCAGCAAAAATTGGGAAAGGCACCGTCATTCAACCTAATGTTTCCATCGGTCCTAATGTGGTGATTGGTGAAAACTGTATCATTCATAGTGGCGTAGTCATCTATAGTCACTGTGTATTGGGCGATCATGTTATTGTGCATGCTAATTCTGTGTTAGGTGCGGATGCGTTTTACTTCAAGCGTCGACCTGATTTTTACGATAAGATGCATTCATGTGGTCGCGTAGTGTTGCACGATCATGTTGAAATTGGTGCTTGCTGTACCATCGATCGTGGTGTTTCTTCAGATACCATCATCGGAAAAGGAACGAAACTCGATAACCATATCCAAATTGGACATGATACCGTGATTGGAAAAAACTGTTTGTTTGCCTCGCATGTAGGTGTGGCTGGATGTGTAAATATTGAGGATGAAGTGATCTTATGGGGACAAGTAGGATGTCAGAAAGATTTAACCATTGGTAAAGGAGCTATCGTTCTCGGTCAATCCGGAATTGCTAAGTCGATAAAAGGCGGTCAAGTATATTTTGGAAGTCCGGTGAAAGAAGCACGCGAGAAAATGAAAGAATTGGCTATGATGAATAGATTGCCGGAGTTGTTTGAAAAGTTTAAATAGAAGGACGAAGATGGATCAACAATTGAAGCACGAAATGAGCAATGATGTGGAGTTGTATGTGAAGAAACAGCAATTGCATTGGCTGCTTCAAATTACCAAAGCCATCAACTACAACATGCCTGCTACGCAGCTTTTTGAAATCTATCAGATTGTGATGCGTGAACAGTTGAAGGTTCAAAATTTGGCATTGTTCATTCATGAATCGCAATGGAAAAAAATGTTAGCGTATGGAGCTCATGAAAACTTCTTGATGAATAATCAAGAAATCTTAGAAACACGTTTTTCAGAGCTGAATCAACTTCAATTTAATAATGTTCAACTGCCCGATTGGGTGCAAGGTTTTGAAAGTATTATTCCGGTTTATCATAATGAACAAGCGTTGGCGTATGCTTTCATTGGCGATTTGCAACACGATGGTATAAGAAATATGAAGGAAGTTCTTCCTTTTATTCATACCATCACCAATATTATTGTAGTGGCCATCGAGAATAAACGCTTAACAAAGGATACCATACTTCAAGCCCAAATGCAACGTGAAATGGAATTGGCAGCGCGTATGCAAACCATGCTTTTTCCTGCACATTTGCCTGCCGACAAACGCGTTGATCTCGCAGCTACTTATCTTCCACATCAACAAGTTGGTGGTGATTACTACGATTATATTCAACTCAATGATCATGAATTGATGATTTGTTTAGCGGATGTTTCTGGAAAAGGAATTTCAGCCGCAATTTTAATGTCCAACTTTCAAGCAAATTTGAATGCGAAGTCGCATCATTTTACAACGTTGAAAGAATTGGTGATCGACTTGAATGCAAGCGTAAATAAGAGCGCAAAAGGTGAAAAATTTATTACCGCTTTTATCGGTGTACTCAATACCAAAACCCATCAGTTGCGTTATATTAATGCCGGACAAAATCCGCCGTTTATTTATTCTGGCGGTGAATTTCAATTATTGGAAAAGGGAAGTACGGGATTAGGCATGTTTGAAGATCTTCCCTTTGTGAATGAAGGCGTAGCTGAATTGAAACCGAATGATATTTTATTTTGCTACACCGATGGAATTGTGGAGCAGGAAAATGAAGAGGGAGATACTTTTAGTTTAGAAATTTTGATGGAAATGATTCATGCGAATGCAGATGTTTTCACCATGAAAGATTTGCATTTCCGAGTATTGGATACCTTCAATGAATTTAGAAAAGAGGCTGAACCTATTGATGATGTAACTTTATTGAGTTGCAGAATTCTCCCCACTCTCTGATTTCTTTTGATCGGTATCGAAAATTTGTAGTGCAACTAATACAGCAATAAATCCCCAAAATGGTACGGATGCTTTTTCGGTATCTAAAAAATAATTGAGCACCCCGTGCACCCAATAAGTGACCAAGCCCAATAAAATTCCTCTGGCTAATAATACATTTGAATAATTTGTAGTGCGCTTTAAATAGTTAGATGTGCTTTGAGCCACGGCAGCAATTAATCCTAAAAATAGAAGCGGAGCCATGAATCCTTGCTCAGAAAGAGGACCTAAATACTCACTATGTGATCCTCCGCCTTCCGAGAAGTTGGTACTAATACCCGAGCGTTCAGAATATTTTTGATATGCGCCATACTTGAACATATACGTTCCCGGACCAAATCCAAAGAGAGGTCGATCCGCAAACATTCGTAAAGCACAGGCCCAGCGATTTAATCGTTCAATGTTGGAATCATCACTCGAAATATTTCCGATGGATTGCACATGCGCCGCATAATCATCCGACGAAACTTTTTCATTGCTTTCTAATTGCATGGTGATTTGTGTCCGGAAAAGGAATGCTAATAGAATCAATAAGATGAAACCGCTATAAATTAAAGCTGATTTTACGCGTAGAATAAATACCAAATAACAACAGAGTGCAGCAATTAATCCTACCCAAGCTGCACGAGTGTAACTAAGGATGGTTGCAGTGATCAATATGGCTAGAACAATGCCTGAAATTATTCGGATGTTTTTTGTTCGTGTTTTATCTACTGCAAAAGCAAGCATCACTGGAATGAAAAAGCAGAGCACTGCAGCATAAGCCGTATGGTCATTGTAGAAGGGTGTCATAGCAGTATGCGCAATCTCCTCGCTGAAACCTGCATTGGCGTGATTGAGGATCGTATAACCAATCACAAGAAGTAGTGGGACCGTATAATACCAAATGAACTTACTTATGTTTTCTTTTTTAGAAAATAAATAGAGCAGCATAAAATAAAATACACTGATATAGCAATAACGGGCTAAAGTCGACTTGAATGAAACCAACGGCATAGTACTCGTAAATGAGGTAATCGTATACCATAGAAGATGTAAAAGAATAATAATAGTAACAGGATGTTTGAGTATTCTCTTGTCTAAACCACCATCTAAAAAAACTTTTAACCAGAAAATAATGAAGAGCGCAAACATGAGGGGTTCGGAAGGTAAGCTAACACCGATGCCAACACTTGTTTGTGCTAAGTTGAGGGAGAGTGGAGTAATGAGAACTGAAAGAAAAATAATTGCGTCTAGGCGAAAGATCATCAGCAGAAGAATAAAAAAGACCACAGGTAATCCGGCTAAAAACACCATTCCCTTCAGCATTCCCCAACCTAAAAAGAGAGCGAAGAGCGCTACTAAAGCATAAAACCAATGAAGTTGGTCCTTGCTAAATTTAGTAGTGAGAATAGAACTATTCATTCTTATTAAGAAGTACTGTGTACTGCGAAGGATTTGATATAAATAATAAAACCATACAAATAATTGTAGTATTTTTTTTTAGTCTAGGCCTTAGTAATGTCCGCAGCAGTAATCTCTTTGTCGAAGCGATTTTTGTAATGCTCTTGATAGATAATTACCAACAGAGCAAACAACATTACGCCCATCGTAAACATGAGCATAATTAAGGTGCGCTTAGGTGAGTCTTTTCGTTCTGGAGGTGTGGCTTTCGAAATTACATTATGGAACTTCAATTCTTTCTTAGTGTCTGTCAAAGTTTGCTCATAACTTAATTTGTACGCACTGTATTCACCTCTTACTTTCCACAAAATCTCCTTCAAAAAGACGTATTCACCCCCTTTTTCCTCTAAATTTTTACGTGTTGATTCAAGTTTTGAGTTAGCGCCACCAGAAGCCATTGCACGGAAATATTCTCTTGAAAATCCTTGCACCATATTGTCAAATTCAGTGATGCCGTATTTTGTTCTGATTTCTTTGATTGCGTTCTCTAACGAATCAACTTCTGCTTTCTTGTCCCTCATTTGTTTTCCAACAATATTTAAAACTTCATTGGCACGAACCCGGACTAAACTGATTGCTTTTTGGTCGACAAAAGAAAGTAGTGAATCACACATAGCCGCAGCTGTTATGGGATTTTCATCAGTCACACTAATCTCAATGGACTCGAATTCGGTTTTTGAGACGGAAATATTTTCTTCAATTCGTTTCATCATTTCGAAACGGGGATAGTTACCGGCACTATCAATATCGTAATGCGTATAAAGATCAAATGCGTTTACTAATTGCATTCTTACATCTTCTGAATGTAAAAGCTGCACCATTTGTTCGGTGGAGGTTTCTTTTGAATAGTTTTGAAGGTTTACCGGATAGATAATGGTTTGCGCCTTGAACATTGGCTTCATAAAAACAGGAAGTGTAAAAACAAATGAAATTAAAATAGAGGCAATGCCAATATAAATTAACTGCTTTTTCCATTTAACTAAGAACTGCATTAATCGTACAGCATCTAATTTTTCTGACGCTTTAGGCGTTTGATTCATGTGGTATTGATTTTTGGATCGGCTAAAATAGTCTAAATGGTTGAATTCGGCGTAAGTGTTTAATTATCACCGTATTTGATGATTTTAAAAAGTTCGAGTGGTCGAATTAGGTGCAGAACTAAGGCCAACAACAAACAAGCACCGCCTGCGAATCCAACCCTCCAAATAAAGAAAGTTTGAAACTGACTGGAAAACCAAAATAATGAAAAAGCAAGTAGGATGAAGGTGAGATATCGGATACATAAAGCCCATCTGAATTTAAATTTGAAAACAGTATGAGCCAACAAGATTTGTGCGCCCGCAGTTAAAAATTGTGTGAAGAGACTCGCAATAGCTGCCCCCTTTGCCTGATATTTAGGAATGAGAATTAAGTTTAAAGCTATGTTTAATATCATTCCACTTAAAGCAACCAGATTCAATTGTTTTAAATTTCCATTCGCCGTGAGCAGCGTTCCAAAAATGTAAACAGAGCCCATTGCTAAAAAGCAATTAATGATAAGCATAAAAACAATAGACGATTCTTCTACGTGTTCAAAGTAGAGTAGTCCCATCAAATCGCGACTGTAAAAGACTCCGCATGCCATCACCATGATGGCAGGAACGGCAATGAATGAAAACGAAAGTTCTGCCAATTCCTCAATTGGTTTTTTATGTTTTAGCATGTGAGAAAACATCGGAAGCAATAATCCAGAAAAAAGAAATGCAATCATATTGGCTGCTTCAAGAAGTCGATATGCCTGCGCATAAATACCTGCTTGCTCCGCTCCATTGGGAAGCATCCTCTCTATCATTACGGAATCAATTCGATTGTAAAAGGTCATTAATAAAATTAAAATGGCAAAGGGATAACTCTTCTTAAGGATGATCATGAAAAATTTAGGATCCCATTTTAAACTCAACTTCTTAACATGAGAGGTTAAAATCAAAAAGGTAAAAATAGCTGTGATGATGTAAGCAAAGGTTTGTGTCCAAACAAACCATTCGATTTGAAAGGGTGTGTCGGTGATGTTTCCCCAAAGTAAAACACCGCAAAGAATAATCATAATGAATCGATCTAATACCGAAATGATACTGTCGGTTTTGAATAAATGCAAACCTGAAATATTAGATCTTAAATAGAGAATAAATGATAATAAGGCTTGGTTAAGTAATAAAACACAAAGTATCTCTAATTCGGGTCCTCGGTATCTAAATAGATATGCAAACAAAAAGCTGATCATAAAATAAACTACTGACAGAACTAATCGAAGCACTAGTATGCCGGATAAGTGCTTTTGAACTAGATGATTATGTTGCGCAATGTTTCGACTATTGTAATTGGTAATCCCCACATCCAAAAGAATATTGAACAAAAATGATAAGTTAAATAAGGCCGCATATAAACCATAGGATTCAGCCCCCACCGAGTTTTGAACCGATCTGTCAATCCCCAATAACCAAAATGGTTTAATGAGCAGATTCAACAATAAAAGGAATCCCAGATTGGTTACAAATTTTTTCTGCATGTCTTGTATACCTCGCAAAAATATAGCAATTTAGATTCGCAGGAATTAAAATGTCAAAATGTTAGAGGCATCCTATAGTTTAGAAGTATTAGAAGCCGGTGTTGATGAAGCTGGAAGAGGCTGTTTAGCAGGTCCTGTAGTGGCTGCAGCTGTCATTTTGAAGCCTCAAACTACGTACGATTGGTATGAAGTTTTGAACGATTCCAAGAAGCTTCCTGAGAATTTGAGAGAGAGTTTGAGGAAATTGATCGAGAGAGATGCCTTGTCGTGGGCAGTTTCGATGGTGATGCCCGATGAAATAGATCGAATAAATATCCTGAATGCAACTTTTAAAGCCATGCACGAATCCATTGGTAAATTAGATCCCGAGCCTGAATTTCTCTTAATAGATGGAAATCGTTTCCCTCGTTTTCCTACCATCCCGCACCAATGTATGGTGAAAGGAGATGGAATTTATTTAGCCATTGCTGCAGCTTCCGTGTTGGCGAAAACACATCGTGATGCTTACATGCGGAAGTTACATCTGGAATTCCCACAATATGGCTGGGATCGAAACAAAGCTTATGGCACCGAAACACATGTTCATGCCATTAAAACATTTGGCTACACACCCCATCATCGCAAATCTTTTCAGTTAAAAGAATTGCAAATGTCATTATTCTAATAGCTTATCTATTCAGAATAAATCGTTGCAAGTATTCTGATTTTTCATTGCGTATTCGAATTAGATACGCTCCGTTTTCAATGCTTGAAGAGAGATGCAATACAGAACGTTGTTCCAGTATTTGCTGCGTATTCATGACCATTTTTCCATCCGGCGACATGATTTCTATACTGTAGAAACCTGTTTCTTTCACTTGGAAATTCAATACGTCCTGAGCAGGATTCGGGAACAAGTTAAGAATATTGCGTTCCGGTCCACTTATTATTCCGGCAGCGACATAATTAAAAGGAAGTGATAGGGAGCTACATGAATCAATAGAAGTGATAACAACTTCATATGCACCAGTCGTCGTTGCAATGTAAATGGAATCTAATGCACCTGGTATAAGTGTTCCGTTTAAATACCATGCATAACTATATCCGCCCATAGTAACAAGAGTGTCGTTAGAGGATGAAATGACTGGCGTAGGAGGAAGCGACGCCGCATTTACCTGTAAAGTGTTTGACGTGCTTACTCCACAAGCGTTGATGGTATTCAATGCATAAATTCCGGTTTGACTAACATAAAGATCTAAAGAAGTTGCACCCATGATAGTATTTCCATTTTGCAACCATTGATAAGTGGCTCCATTGATATTGCTTCCATTAAGTAACATGGAATCACCCAAACAGAATGTCGTGCTTGTAGCGGATGAAACCGAAGATGAAAGAGGTAATGAATCTATGGTTACCGTAATACTGTTGGACGAACTGACTCCACAATTATTTATGGTATTCAGTGTGTAAATTCCAGATTGATTTACTGTTAAATCTATAGCGTTAGCACCATTGATATCGAGACCATTTTCTGTCCACTGATATTGAACTCCATTGAGTATACTGCCACTAAGTACTACTGAATCTCCAAGACAGAAGTTTGTACTTCCTGATGTAGTAACAATTGCTGCCTGAGGAAGACTATCAAGCGATATTGAAATAATATTTGAAGCAGTTGCACCGCAGCTATTGATGGTTTGTAGTGCGTAATTGCCGGAGGAGAGCGCGTAAAGATTCAAGGCATTTTCTCCCATGACGTCTAGATTGTTAATCGACCATTGATAGGTAGCATCACTCACTGCTGATCCATAAAGCTCCACGGTATCTCCAATGCAAAGGGTTGTCGAACCGTTTGCAAGTA
>JBJXGU010000220.1:0-5592 GCA_046160245.1 Bacteroidia bacterium | reverse complement strand
CGCATAATTAAAGTTAGTTGAGCTTATAGGTGAACGCTGATAATTTTCATAAAGTGTGAACTCAATCAATTAAATTTTGGTTAATGAAAATTCAAGTTTTTTTTTGGGATAGTGTCTTCAATTCTTTTTTTAGCTAATTTTCGATTTGATTAATTAGATTGTGAAGTCTCGCGATTTGAAAAATGGTAATTACCCCTGTGATCCAATGACTAACAACGATATACTAAGAAGAATCCGATATACGTTGGATTTAAACGATGCCTCCATGATTGAAATTTTTGGGTTGGGAGATTTTATTGCGAAAAGATCCGACGTGAGCGATTGGCTTAAAAAGGAAGATGATCCCTTGTACATTGAGCTCGATGATCAAATGTTGGCAACCTTCCTCAATGGACTCATTATCTCAAAGCGTGGCAAACGAGAAGGAGTGCAGATGATCGCTGAGAAAGAAATGAGCAATAATTTAATTTTAAAAAAACTAAAAATTGCATTCGATCTCAAAACGGATGATATCATCGAGCTTTTCACTTTGGTCGACAAAAAAATAAGTCCGCATGAATTAAGTGCATTTTTAAGAAGCCCCGAGCAAAATCAATATCGTCCCTGCAACGATCAATATTTACGAAATTTCATTCACGGTTTGCAAGTGAAGTTTCGCGATAACGCCAACGAACCAGAGTAGTCTAAAGAATAAGCTTTGATTAAATTTTATAAATCAATGTTGCACTACTATTCGTTTAAAACTTCTCTCACCATTTTCATTCACCAATCCCAGTAAATAAACTCCAGCGCTAAATGAAACAGTAGATATTTTTATTTGTTTGGAAGATGGACGGTCTTGTGTGTAAACAACTTTTCCATCAATACTTCGAAGTTCAATTTGTTCAAGTGGGGAAGCATTTTGCAGTACAAGTATCGAGAGTTCCTCATTCGCCGGATTCGGATAGACGATAACGTTAGAGTTTTCATTGAGTTCTTCAATAGTTGTTACTCCCGTGATGGAAATGTCGTCAATGGATGCTCCTAAATCTACTACATTGAAATCACTAATGAAACGGTAGCGGATTTGAAAATAATTGTTTCCTACGGGACTATAATAAACATAAGAGCACGATTGCCAGCCTCCGCTAATTCCACTCCAGCCTTGATGACCCTGCACCAATACAGAATTATACCAATTCGTACCTGCCGGATCACCTATGCTGCCTAATCGCTGCCAAACAGTTCCATTGTTGGTGTATTCAAGATAAGTGCCGTCAGCTCCACTTTCAGATGAATAATTCATCCAAAATTGAACAGTGATAATATTGAAGGGTGAAATGTCAAAGATAGGGGAAGTGAGTTGCGCATTTGCCAAATTAAAATAAGGTGTTGTTAAATTTATATCCCAACAGTTGACTCCGGAATATGCTGAATTAAGTGCACCCAAGGAAGGAAGTCCATACTCCCAATTGGTCAAATTACTTTGATTGGGTAACCAGCCTCCTGGTCCACTTTCAAAATCGGTAAAGTAGGGAAGTCCTGAAGATACCAAGCCAAACATAGTGGTAGATATAGTATCATTGAAATGATACAGATCAGATGCCCACTCTATATAAGCCGTAATTGAATTATTTCCAGCAATTGGAATGAAAGGAGGTAATGAAACGAGGACAGATGAATCTGTAAGTAGGTTTCCAATCCAGGAAAACGAAATAGGAGTACCACCATTTAATACATACTTTATAGTTAATCCACTTAATGGTATGGTGCCATTGTTTTTTAATACGACTTCTACGGGTGTGGAAGATCCTTGTATTACAAAGGGTCCTGGACTGACAAAGGAATTTAATTTAGCATCATTTGTATAAATAGTACTAATCATAAAATTGTCGATCGAAACACCATCTGTAAAGACAGATTGATCAGAAGTAAATACATATCTAAATTGTACAATGTTTCCTAGGTTAACTGAATCTAGATTATACATGCACTGAATCCATCCACCTGAATTTCCTTCCCAACCAGCTAAATTTGAAGAGTTAAGTGCAGGATCTGTATACCAATTTTGCGCGTTGGGATCATTTACTACACCAAGTACATACCAATTCGTATCATTGCCGCTTTTGTATTCTACGCGTAATCCATCCCAACCAGATTCAGAATTTCGGTTTTGCCAAAATTCAAGATTAGGGTGGACAGCGGCACTTAAATCAAAGTAAGGTGAATACAGCCGACAATTAGCATTATTTCCATAAGGACTCAATAAATTTACATCCCAAGAATTCGGCTGACTATAGGATGAACTAGTTGCTCCAAAGGCAGGTTGTCCTAACTCCCAATTGGCTACTGCACCGCTTACATTTTCGTTATACCATCCGTTATTCCCTAAATCAAAATTATCAGCCCATGTAGGTGCAAAAGTTGAAATGCCAATTAAATTTTTGCAAGCAACGTTATTGGTAGTGTCGGCATCATTTAACAAAATAATTTTACCGCAAATTTGCGAATTCACTTGTGTCAAAACAAACCCGGGCAACGCAAGTTGAATAGAGCCTCCAGGAATTACAGTTCCAAAATTTGTAGCACTGGTTTGGAAAACACCATTAACAGAATATTGGTAAGTAAAGTTGGTGAGATTTAACCCGCCATTATTTTTCACTGTAAATGTGATGGGATCGGTGGTGGCTCCAATAACATAAGCATTTATGGGAGTAGTAACCGAAATTAATTCAGCATCGTAATCAGGTATTGGTTCAATTGCAAAATCGTCCATACTTATTCCATCAGTATTTACACTTGCATCGCTTGTGAAAATAAATCGAAACCGAACTGAAGTATATCCTTGTAGTAAGTAAAGTTTATAAGTTGATTTCTGCCAGCCATTAGACGAGCTCGCCCATCCCGGCAGGTTCGAAGAAATTAATGATGCTGTAGTATACCAATTCTGGGCATTGGGGTCGTTATATATCCCGAGAACTTGCCAAGTTGAATCATTGTCAACTGAGTATTCTAAACGCGTTCCATCCCATGCCGGTTCAGAATTATGATTTAGCCAGAAGGAAAGTTGATTTACAGTGGTACCCGTTAAAGTAAAGCTAGGTGAATATAAAGCGGCGTTCGCCGATCCTAAATATCCGGTATTTAAATTAATATCCCAGCAATTATTGCCCGAATGTGCTCCTACCGTTAATCCAAAATTGGGTGTACCGTATTGCCATCGAGTAAGGGTGTCCCAAGAAGTTTGAGCCCAATTACCATTGTTGCTTTCGAAATCGTGAGAGTAAGGGATTGTTTCAACCGGCATGGACGAAACATTCATGCAAAAAAATTCATTGTTTGGGTTTACATCGTTTGTTGCTGTTACATGTCCACATAAAATATAGGTGCCTGCGGGAAATGAATAATTTCCAATGGTATAATTTCCATTTTGAAATGGAGGAAGTGCTACTCCAATGGCAAGGGTGGGTGAATTAACACCATTAATACTATAATGACAATAGACTGTGTCTAAGACCACACTCGAATTATTAGAAATGTTAATTGTTATTGGGTAAGAAACATTACTATTTACAATTTGCAAAGGAGAAGATATTCCCCATATCCCAGCATCTATTGGAGGAGTAGGTAATTCGCGAACACTTATATCATCAATAAAAATTCCGGGTTGAGCACTTCCGAAATTTACGTTGCTACGAAAAACAAATCGAAAGCGAATACTATCAAGGGTTCCTAAATAAGAAAGGTCGATGCCGGACTGTATCCACGATGCTGAATTACCTGTAAATGCAGGTAGGCCAGTCGAAAATAAACTACTTGTATTGTACCAATTACTTGCAAAAGGAGAATTGTAAGTCCCCAATTGGTTCCATGCAATATCATCCGTAGAATATTCAAGATGCATTCCATCTAATCCTGATGCCATGTATCGAAATTGATAGAATGAAAAATACGGAATGGTTAAAGAACTCACATAAAATTTGGGCGATATTAAATACGAGAAACTATTGGCTCTGTAACCTGAATCCAAATCAGTTCCCCAACAAATAGGTTGGCTATAAGATCCAAACGAACCGGGAGCAGTAGGAACTCCTAACTCCCAAGCAGTGCCGCTAATGGTAGAGGTGGTCCATCCGTTTGGATTAGAGATGAAATATTCTAAATAAGGGAAGGTGCTTATTTGCGTATAAGATTTCGTTGTAATAAAAAGCAACAATGCACAAAATAGTAGTTTGGGATGTTTCATAGTGGATAGATAGCGTGGTTATTTTTCATAAAATTATCAATAAATTTTCTGAATTGTATATTTTTTTTGACTTACATCTTCTGAAAAAATTCTTTGATTTGGTTTTAGCGAAGTTTAAATGGTTAAAGGTTGATTAATTGTTGTTGAAAACGTTACCTAAATGCCGGACAAGACATTATTTTAATAAATACTTGGATTTTACTAAGATATTATTTGTTTTTCTCTTCTAATTTTACTTACTTTGATACTCACTTATTAACCACGCGCAATGAAAAAATTATTACTCACCCTAATTCTTGGACTAGGTCTAATGAATTACACCAATGCTTCTCATATGATGGGAGGCCAAATTACCGTTGAACATGTAAGCGGAATGGACTATCGCGTCACCTACACGGCGTATCGCGATATGACCGGAATTCCAATTGCAACTATTGCTTCTCTCAACTTCGTTGATTCTGTATCCGGAGCTAGTTTTATCGTACCAATCCCATACGATACTGCTGTTACTGTGTTAGTACCCGGAGTAGAAGAATATGTTTATGAAGCAATTGTTACCTTCCCAAGTGCTGGAACTTGGAGTATTTCATATGAAGAATGTTGTCGAAATGGGGCAATATTAAACATGACCCCAGGCTCTCATTATTTTTATTCTAAAGTACTTATTGATTCGTCAAACTCTACTCCAGTATTCTTAAATCCTCCAATTGTAATGGCTCAGGAAAACGTTCCTTTCTATTACAATCCACTTCCTTTTGATGTGGATGGTGATTCTATTTCTTGGTCATTAGATATTCCTTTAGATGCTAATGGTACGCTGAGTGCAAATTATGTTTTGCCTTCTTCAGATTCATTAGTTCCATTTAGCATGGATCCTATCACAGGAGAAATTACTTTTTTACCCAACATGCTTGGAAATTTCCAGGTTTCAGTTCGAGTTAAAGAATACCGTAACGGAGTTCAAATTGGTGAAATTAGTCGTGATATGCAGTTAATTGTTGTTCAAAGTTTGAATGCGCCTGCTGTATTGATGATTACTTCAAATTCAGCGCCGTATAATGGGAAGTCATATGTTATTGCTCCTAATGCGTCCTTTACTATGAGTGTTACTATTTTCGATCAAGACAATCAAGGTTTGACGATTGCAGGAAGAGGCGAAGCTTTTGACTTAACTACTAATCCAGCCATGTTATCGGTGGTGAATGGAATGAATAGTGCTACTGCTACTGTTTCTTGGACTCCAAGTTCAACTCAAGCTCGTACTGCCCCTTATGTAATCGGTTTACGTGTTTCTGAAATTTATGGAAATATGATTTTTCAAAGCGATGTAAGCGTATCACTAAAAGTAGGTGTTGGTGTAACTGGAA
>JBJXGU010000219.1:0-4658 GCA_046160245.1 Bacteroidia bacterium | reverse complement strand
GTTTCTTTTAAACTGAATATTGCAATCATCGCCAGTGAGATGCAAATTCCACCAACCACCAATGCGCTATTCACTGCACCCATACTTATCTCTAACGTTTTAAATCCAAGAATGATGGGAACAACCGCCCCTCGCACAAAGTTTGGAACCGTCGTCGTTACTGTAGCACGAATATTTGTACCAAATTGCTCGGAAGCAATGGTAACAAAGAGCGCCCAGTAGCCGGTAGCGCATCCCATCAAGAAGCAAAGAAAATAATATGAATTTGCAGTTAATCCTTTTGCAAAAAGAAAAACAAAAACAAGAACTATGGTGAACAATAAATAAGCGATCACCACTTTCTTTCTACTCTTCAACAGTTGACTTAATAATCCACTAATTAAATCTCCAACTGACAATCCTAAATAAGCATACATTATCGCATAACCTACTTTTACTTCACCCACTACCTCAACAATTGCAGCAAACTTATCCGAGAATTTTATTAAGATACCAATGCAAAACCATACTGGTAGTCCGACTAATATGCAGGCCATATATTTTTTGAAACGCTCACGACTCGTAAACAACATTAAAAAATTCCCCTTCTTGATTTGATTATTGTGTTTCATATGCTCAAACATCCCCGACTCATATGTACTCACTCTCAACAAGAGTAATAAAAGACCGAGTACACCTCCAATGATATATGCCATCTGCCAGGGCTGCAATCCAAATATCACAAAAGGATTATTACTAATCAACGCAGCAGCCACTGCACCTAGTGCACCCATCGTTACAACAATCAGGGTTCCATAACCCCTACTCTCACGATGCATGATCTCTGAAACTAACGTAATGGCTGCTCCCAGCTCTCCTGCCAAACCAACTCCTGCAATAAATCGAACAATACTATACTGCGTTAAATCGACAACAAAAGCATTGGCTACGTTTGCTAAAGAATAAATTAATATTGATCCAAAAAGTACAGACATTCGACCTTTTTGATCTCCTAAAATTCCCCAGAGCAATCCACCCACCAACATACCGCACATTTGCCAGAGAAATAATAAATAATCATAGCGATCAACTACAACTGGATCCAAAATTCCAATACCACGCAAGCTATCTTTGCTTACCACATTAAACAATTGCAGATCGTAGATATCTACAAAATACCCTAAGGCCGCAACTAAAACGACCATATTAAAAGGATTCTTAGTTCCTTGTTTCGGCATATTAATTAATTTTAATCAATTCGAATGATGTAAGCACAACTGGGAACTAACTTCAATTTCAATCCAGAAAAACGATTTCCTTCTTTATAAAGTTCATCTGTAGTATGACTCCCTAACACCTCACTTCCCAACACACTTGTAAAGTTAACCTTTTTCTTTACATTCAAACCCATACAACTAAAAGCATCGGCTGGAATTCTAATATAGGTTTGATATTCGGTATCCTTATTAAAATTCACGACTACCAGCAACTTTTCTTCTTTGCTATGTCTTATAAATGCAAAATGAAATTTCTCATCAAACCCTTCACTTTGGTGATGACGATTCGCATATTGCAAATCGTATAATCCGCCGTGATGAATCGCATCACTCTTCGACACAAAATTTAATAGCAATGAATAGGTATCCCTTAATGTTTTCTGTTCCCGAGAAAGAAGGGCACCATCACACTTTCCCTTATTGAACCATTTCTGAACTTCGGGAGCTGAACAATAATCGAAAATAGAGGTGCGTCCACGATCGCCTGCGAATCCAACCACATCCTTTGCCGACTCACCTACTTCTTGTCCAAAATAAACCATGACCGGACCTTTAGAGATGCACGCCGAGACCACCATAGTAGGAATACCGGCAAATGGATTTGAAGCAAAAAAACGAGAAGCAATTCTCTCTTCATCGTGATTTTCCATAAATGAAAGCATTCTATCCGAATATTTTTCGACACTTCGAACACAAGTCGAAATATCATCTGCCGAATGATAACCTCGAATAATTCCTCCTAATGTATCATACAAACTTACTTTATCATAGAGAAAATCAAAGTATCCTTTATCCAAATAATGCTCATACAATTCGGGTTTATAAATTTCAGCAATGAAAATCACTTTAGGGTGTTGCGTTTTTACACAGGGAATAATCCACTCCCAAAATTCAGCGGGCACCATCTCTGCCATATCACATCGAAAGCCGTCTACACCTTTCTCGCACCAATAAAGTAATATGTCGAGCAATTTTATCCAGGAAGATGGGATTGGATCAAAGAAGCAATGATGGGGCGGATTGGGATCTACTCCAAAATTAATTTTTATGGTTTCAAACCAATCGTTCAACGAAGGATGAGAAGAGTACACATCATTACCTGTAACTTTTGCAGGTGACTCAACAAACTTTTTATAACCTCGAGGTAATGTTCCACCATCCAGTGGAAGGTAGTCTGCAGGATATTGAAAGGTTTCATTTTGCAAATACAAAAAATCATTTTGTGGATCGAACAATTTTAACGTATCATCATCTACGCCGAAATCGCTTTTGCGCCCCGGATTCATATCCGAATGATAGGAACGTGCCACATGATTAGGAACAAAATCAATGATAGCTTTTAGTCCGGATTCATGTGTACGTTGAATCATCTGCTCAAATTCCAAGATACGATTCGAAACATCGACACTCAAATCAGCATCCACATCATAGTAATCGCGAATGGCATAAGGTGACCCGGCGCGACCTTTTACAATGTGCGGATCATCAGCAAGAATACCATTTTCTTTATAGGCTGAGAGCGATGAATGCTCTAAAATTCCAGTAAACCATACATGAGAGATGCCTAACTCCTTTAAGCTATTTAGCACCTTCGCGTCAATATCATTGAACTTACCACTCCCATTTTGGGCGAGTGTACCGTACAATCTATTCTTGCTATTTACATTTGAAAAAACACGCAACAACAACTGATAAATGACTAATTTACTGGAACCGGATTTAAAGTGATAACTCTTCATACTTCAGGTATGAAAATAGTCTATCCCCTTCTACCAATTATTAAAAGTCGAATGCTTTATTCACAAGCTAATGTTAAGCTAAGCGCGTGCACTAATCCCTGATACGATAAGTTTGGTAGTAAATCGAATATCATCCAAAATAGGATCCTTCGATGAGTCAAATTTATCATCACTCATCACTACCGCTTTATGACTTTCCACAGCCATGCCATTTGCCATTTTCAAAAAAACATCGGCTACACGACTCGCATCCGAATATTGAATTTCACCTAGATCCATGGCCTCTCTAATAATATTCACTAATAAATTACGCTCTTCATTATAAATACTATCTCTGAGTGAAATGAAGATGGGCTCTATCTTTCTTCCTTGCTCCACAATAATATCGTGCAATAGACTTAAATGTTGATAGAATTTAGTACGTTCAAAAAGCAAAAACACTATCTTATTTTCAATTCCTTTCTTTTCAGTAATTCCGACTCTAACCAATTCTCGAAAGCGATGTGCTTCTGCATAAATTACATCGCAAAATAAATCATCTTTACTACTGTAATAATAATATAGCGTTGCTTTATTCAAACTTACTTTATGGCCGATTTCATCAAGTGTGGTTTTATCATAGCCGTTCTTAGAAAAACACTCGGTCGCCGCACTCAGTATCAGTTGCTTTTTCTCTTCTCGCTTTTGCATTTTTTATTGTTTTGGAATAAACAAAGTTAAAAGTAGATAACAGGCTTCCTACCAAAAACCACTGAGCAAAGCAATTCAACTGCTGAACGGGAATATTCGAGCTCTGAACAAGATTACCCAGCTAAAATTAACACTCACCTATTGTAATTGACTGTTCACCAATAATTTCAATCAATTCACCTAACCCTAAAAATCTTCTAAAACCAGGATTTTTTACTTCTTTTTGAGGTTCCTATACCCAAAACACCCAATAATCCGCGGGTCACTTCACGGGCTAAAGTGCGAGCAACTTGGCGCCCTACTGTACTATCAATTGCTTCACCAACGACAGACTTTTCTTCCTTTTTTGATGGACTTGCTTTCTTTTTGGGCTCCTCTTCACTTTCCGTTTGACTAATCTTTTGTTGAAGCATTTCATATGCACTTTCTCGATCGACTTCTTGATTGTACTTTTTCACCATGTTCGATTTACTGAGTAAATCATCTTGCTCAACTGGAGTTAAAATATCCATGCGTGATTGTGGAGCCGATAAAAAAGTATGTACCAGTGGACTTGGAGTTCCTTTTTCAGATAGACATGTTATCATGGCTTCTCCAATTCCTAATTCCGTAATCAACGAATCCACATCATAAAATTCGGTGATGGGATAATTTTCAGCGACTAATTTAATTGCTTTACGATCGGCAGCCGTGAAAGCTCGTAATGCATGTTGAACTTTTAATCCAAGTTGACCTAAGATGGCTGCAGGAACATCGACTGGACTTTGCGTACAAAATATAATACCAACACCCTTTGAACGAATTAATTTAATGATGCTCTCCAATTGATCCATCAAGGCATCACTGGCTTCTTTAAAAATAAGATGGGCTTCATCAATGAACAATACCAATTTTGGTTGTTCTAAATCTCCTTCCTCAGGAAATGATTGATAAATTTCAGCCAACAGACATAACATAAATGTACTAAACAATT
>JBJXGU010000218.1:0-13576 GCA_046160245.1 Bacteroidia bacterium | reverse complement strand
GCTGATGTTTGAAAAATTCCTTTGGGTCCTACACGATTGGGTCCTAAACGAATTTGCATCAACGCTGCAACTTTTCTTTCCATATACACGAGAGCCAATCCTAAAAAAGCAAAAAGCGTAATGGCAGCAATCCCTACTAAAACACTTTCAGCAGCAAATGCCCACGGTTCCCCCAAAGTATTTTGCAACCAGGTTTGTAGTAAAGTAGTGAGTCCTTCGAGACTAATCATCTTCAAGCTTTTTATTTTTTTATCGATCGATATCGGGAATAACTAAATCCAATGTACCCATTGTAGCCATGAGATCTCCAATTTTTCCGCCTCTCGACATATGATCGAGTGCACTTAAATTGGAGAATCCCGGCGAACGGAATTTTATTCTGTAGGGAGTACTTCCTCCTTCACTCACAATATAAACACCTAATTCTCCGCGCGCTGTTTCTACACGTGTATAGAAATCTCCTTTTGGTAATTTTAATACGGCTTTTGTTTTCGCTTGAAAATCTCCCTCTGGAATATTATCAATCAACTGTTCAATGATACGCATACTTTGTACCATCTCACCAACACGAACTTTATAACGTGCCCAGGAGTCGCCGTCTGTTTCGATTATTTCATCAAATTGCAACTGGTCATAAATTTCGTACGGATACAATTTGCGAATATCACAACTCACTCCACTTCCTCTTCCTGTAGGACCTGTACAACCAAACGAAATTGCATCTTCTCTTGAAATGTATCCAACGCCCTTAGTTCGGTTTTGGAAAATAATATTTCCAGTTACCAAATCATCGTACTCATGAATCTTCGATTTAAACAATCTTAAAAATTCTTTTACTTTACGCTGGAAGTCAGGATGTAAATCCATCATCACACCGCCTGGAACAATATAATTCATGGTTAACCTTGCGCCACAAGTATCTTCCATCAATTCATTAATCATTTCACGCTCCCTGAAAGAGTAGAAAAAAGGAGTGAACGCTCCTAAGTCCATGGCTAATGCGCCCCACCAAAGTAAATGAGATGCGAGTCGTGTCAACTCATCCATCAACACTCGTATTACTTGTGCTCGGGTAGGTATTTCAATTTGTAATCCTTTTTCAACACACAAAGCACAGCCGTGATTATTAATATGTGAACTCAAATAATCCATTCTGCTCGTCACATAAATAAACTGACGATACGAAAGACTCTCACACATCTTTTCAATGCTGCGATGAATATAACCTAAATGAGGTTCTACTTTTTTAATGGTTTCTCCATTTAAGGTAATCACCAAATGCAAAACACCATGCGTCGAAGGATGCTGCGGTCCAATGTTAATGATCATATCACCCTGATCGTTCGTTCCCAATTCTTCGAGCATCACTTAGAGTTTTATCATGTTAATAGGATCCTCATAATCTTTGCGTAAAGGAAAACCTTCGTGGTCGGGGGTGAGGAAGAGTCGACGCAAATCAGGATGTCCAATAAATTCAACTCCTAATAAATCATAAGCTTCACGCTCATGAAATTCTGCTGTGCGCCAAATATCACAAACGGTAGCTACGATTGGATTTTCTTTTTCGATTTTTACTTTTATCACCACTTCATGACGGAAAACCGTAGAAGAGAAATGATATACCACCGACAAATGCGTTTTCCAATCTACCGCCGTTAAACAAAATAAATAGTCGAAATGCAATTCATTATTATTTCGAAGCAATAATGCGAAATTTTTAAATTCTTCTGGAGTGATATTGATCGTCAACCATTCGGTGCCTTCTTCAAAGCTCAATCCTTCTTGCAAAGATTCAAATTTTATTTTCAATTCATCCTTCGTCATATTGCTTTCGATTCTCGACTTATTGAGGTTTGATATCTTTTATTTGTTCTCTTGTTAATCCGCTTTTTATTTTTTCTTGTAAAGAAATTAATGCGTGTAACAATGCTTCTGGTCGGGGAGGACATCCTGCTACATACACATCCACCGGAATAATATGATCAGCACCTTTCACTACAGAGTAAGTATTGTAAAAAAATGGACCTCCACTAATGGCACAGGCTCCCATAGCAATCACATATTTTGGATCGGCCATTTGATCGTACAATCTTTTCAATACCGGCGCCATTTTATTTACGATCGTTCCTGCAATGATGATTACATCAGCTTGACGAGGCGTTGCGCGCGCCACTTCAAAACCAAAACGAGAGAAATCATATTTGGCTCCTGCTGTCGACATCATTTCTATTCCACAACAACTCGTTGCAAATGTTAAAGGCCATAAAGAATTGGAACGCGCCCAATTGATTACATCATCTAATTTACTTAAAACAACACCTCCGCCTGGAAGCTCATGTATCTGTCCGGGGAAAATTTCTGGTTTCTGATTTACATCCATTTTAATGCTCCTTTCTTATGCGCGTATAAAAAACCTAGAAATAAAATAAAGAAAAAGATGATGATATCGAGGAACGCCATCCATCCAATTTCTTTTACTACTGTTGCCCATGGGTACAAGAAAACCAATTCAACATCAAATATTAAAAAGATCAATGCGAAAAGGTAGTAGCCAACATTCAATTGTAGCCAGGTTTGACCCACCGTGGGTACTCCACATTCGTAAGCTTGACCTTTTTGTGGGTTTTGAGAACCTTTCACGAAGATTTTCGAAACCAATATGCCCCCAGCCGAAAACACTATGGCTGCGAGGGTAAGTATGAGTAATGATGTTGCTCCCATAGATTGCCTCAAATTTAATTTTATTTTGATAACGAAAGATTAAAATTGGTGTTATTTAGATGTTTTTTCTTTGTTCTACTTCTTCTTTTTAGGATTGAAGATTATTTTTTAAATTTTTATTTTTAATCTCCTTGTTTTACGTGGTTTATGTATGAAATAATTCTAATATTGTGATCGAAGTGGTTGGATTTACTCGTCAAGTAACAAATGTTGCAAACTGAGTTAAGTCATTCACTTACTTTTGTACAAGAGTCGGAAAGTCTAAAAATGGATTCCACTTATATAGATATAACAATGATTTAAAATATGTTAGAAGCAATCCATCAACCCTGGCCTTGGTACATCGCCGGACCGCTCATCGGTTTAACCGTACCTTTATTATTTATTATTGGGAACAAAGCTTTTGGAATTAGTTCCTCCCTGCGCCATATTTGTGCTGCTTGCATTCCCGCAAACATTCCCTTTTTTAAGTATAATTGGAGAAAGGAAATGTGGAATCTTTTTTTTGTAGCAGGAATTTTCTTGGGTGGATTTTTTGGCGTTCAATTATTATCAAATCCTTTGCCACTCGAAATTGCACCAAGCTTAGCCACGCATTTGAGTCAGTTTGGAATCACCGATTATTCGGGTTTAGTGCCCTCTGAATTATTTAATTGGTCGACGTTATTTACGTTGAAAGGATTTTTTATGATTGTTGTTGGAGGATTCTTAGTTGGATTCGGAACTCGATATGCAGGCGGCTGTACTTCTGGTCATGCCATCACAGGCTTGTCAACGTTGCAATGGCCTTCGCTGGTTGCAACTTGTTGTTTTATGGCAGGTGGATTTTTAATGGCCAACTTAATTCTTCCTTATATATTGAAATTTTAAAACTAAAGACATGAATAAAGATATAAATCAAGACGTAAGATCACTCGATGCAATATGTGTGAATGAAAGTCAAATCGAACATAAGTGGTGGCATAATCTTAAATATTTGGTGGTGGGTTTGCTCTTCGGAATTGTTTTCGTGAAGGCAGAAATCATTTCTTGGTTTCGTATTCAGGAGATGTTTCGCCTCGAAAGTTTTCACATGTATGGAGTGATTGGAAGCGCAGTGATGGTAGGATTGATCTCCGTTTTTTTGATTAAAAAATTTGATGTAAAGACGATTTACGGAGAGAAAATTGTATTTCATCCTAAGGAGTTCAACAAAGGAAATATTTATGGCGGACTTCTCTTTGGATTTGGATGGGCCATCACAGGTGCTTGTCCAGGCCCTCTGTTTGCGCAGATTGGTTCAGGCGCAACCGTTATTATTGTTACGCTTTTAAGTGCTATTGGGGGTACTTGGACTTACGGTTATTTCAGAGAGAAATTACCACATTAAAATTAAAGTTTATAGAATGAAAGATCAAGAGAAGAATTCGTCGCGTAGAAATTTTTTAAAGAAATCAGCCGCTTTGGGTATAGGCGCTGCCGTTGTACCTATGCTAAATTTAAAGGCAGATGGATTTGCTTCTCCCAAGAACGAAATGTCGAATTCAATTGCGGGGAATTCAACTAGTAAGAAGATCACATTACTTTACACTTCTGATATTCATGCGCAGTTACATACGCATGATGAGTTTTTTTGGGAAGATGGAAAAGGGGTCTACAAGAAACGTGGTGGACTCGCAGTATTGAAAACGATGATTAATTTTTATCGTTCTAAGGATCCAAAGAATACCATTCTCATTGATGGTGGAGATTATTATCACGGACACGCCGTAGCATCATTGACTGAGGGCGAAGCGATGATTCCCGTTTTTAATAATATCAATTTTGATTTAATGCTCCCTGGAAATTGGGAAGTAGTCTATAAAAAGAAAAGAATGTTGTACGACATGGGTCATTCAACAGCAGCGAAGATTTGTGCAAACATGTGGCACGATGAGGAAGATGAAAATAAGGGTGAATTGATTTATCATCCGTATTGGGTGAAGGTGATTGATGGAATTAAAATTGGATTTATTGGGTATACCGATCATCTTATTCCAAAGCGACAATCACCCGCTTACAGTGCTGGGATTCGTTTCGAGCATGCAGAAAAAAATGTGGCGAAGTATGTGAAGTTTTTAAGAGAGACGGAAGGTTGCGCAGTAGTTTGTTTGGTAACGCATATGGGCTTGGCACAACAAGTAGGTCTTGCCAATAATCAAGTAGTGGAAGGTGTTGATTTTATTTTAGGTGCCGATACACACGAACGTGTACGTGAAGCTATTCAATGTAAATATTCAAAAGTAGTGGAGTGCGGTGCCTTCGGATCATTCCTCGGAAAATTGGAATTAAATTTTGAAGAAGAAAAATTAAGTTCTTTCGATTATCAATTGTTGGATGTAGATCCTGCAATATATAAAGCAGACGCAGAGTTACAGGGAATAATCAATAGAGTTTCTGAACCTTTTCATCAGGATTTATCACGCGTGTTGGGATATACATCAACACCCCTTGTGCGCTATTTTGTGATGGAAACACCCATGGATAATTTACTTACCGATGCCATTATGTGGAAGTTTAAACCAGATATTGCTTTGAGTAATGGTTTTCGCTTTTGTCAACCATTGAATGTCGATAAGGAAACGGGAAAGGCCGCCATCACCAAAGAATTTTTGTGGAATATGTTGCCTGTTGATAGTGAAGCTAAAACTGGAATTGTCACTGGAAAACAAGTGTGGGATTGGCTGGAGAAAGAGTTGCAAAATGCTTTTGCGAAGGATCCTTCGAAACGTTTTGGTGGATGGTTTGTTCGTTTCAACGGGATGGAAGTTAATTTTACCATCGGAAATGAAATGGGTAAACGATTGAATTGGGTGAAGGTCAAAGGCGAGTCTATTAATATGGAGAAAGAATATTCTATAGTAGCCTGCGAGCGAGAAGGTGATCCTGATGATGTACTTTGTAGAGTGGAGAAAGTGAAGTCCCCGAAGTTATTGGGTGTCGTCATGCATAAAGTGATTGAAGAATATTTAGCCGCACATCCTCTCGTGTCGCCAAAACTCGAAGGACGAGCTACTGCTACCGATTTTTCACCTACACTTCTCACGCAATTACAAGGAACTACCTACGAGTTTAGATAGATTGCATGAATTCTTTTAATTCAAATCAAGAGAACAATCGAAAAGCAGCGGTGATCGTTGCTCGTGGAATGGTGCAAATGATGTTAGTGATTTTTATATCTTGTTCTACAATTGTTGCATTACAATATATCGATTTCACTTCTCTTTTTTCAGATGGAAATACAAACAAAACAATTAACCCATCTACAAACGAAAAAAAACCAACCGATGAAGTAAAAAGAATTTCGTGGATGGCTCCTGATATTGAAGAGGTGAATGACGATCAGATTTTATATGGAAGAGAGTTGATAATGCATACTTCCTATTTTTTTGGTCCGAATGGAAAGCTCGCGAAAATCACGAACGGAATGAATTGCCAAAATTGTCACTTGGAAGCGGGAACGAAAGTTTTTGGAAATAATTATGCAATGGTCGCTTCTACGTATCCTAAATTTCGACCTCGTTCTGGACAAATAGAATCTGTTGAGAAAAGAGTGCACGATTGTTTCGAGCGAAGTTTGAATGGCAAGCCGCCTTCCGATTCCAGCAAAGAAATGCAAGCCATCGTTGCGTATATTAAATGGGTTGGGAGTGAAGTGACTGAAAAAAATAAACCGGATGGTACAGGTATTTATGATCTCCCCGTATTGAAACGAGCAGCAGATCCGGAGAAAGGGAAGTTAGTATTCACGACTAAATGCGTTTCTTGTCATGGAGCTAACGGTGAAGGAGTACCGAATAGCGATTTTACAGAGTATACGTATCCTCCTTTATTCGGAAAAAATAGCTACAACAGTGGTGCTGGATTGTTTCGTCTGTCAAGATTAGCAGGGTATGTAAAGATGAATATGCCACAACCCGCATCGTATTTGGCACCTCAATTAACCGATGAGGAAGCTTGGGATGTAGCCGCATTTATCAATACACAATCACGCCCAAGCATGAATATTCAGAAAGATTGGCCCGATATTTCTAAAAAGCCATTCGATCATCCCTTTGGCCCCTATGCCGATGCCTTTTCAGAACAGCAACATAAGTTTGGTCCGTTTGGACCAATAAAATTGGCCAATAAACGCTAACCCTTTGAAAAAAGGCGTCTCAATGTCGGCATGTGCATAAAAAACATTCGTTTTTATAGGGGGTTGATTTAATATTATTTACTTTTACTGTGTACTGCGTAGGTTGTGCGGCAAACTGTGTACTACGTAGGTCTAGGCCGAAGTAGTAAAACATCAAAGTCATTAGGGGATTTAATATTTAATGTCCCCTTTGTAATGAACTAAGTAGTATCAAAGAATAAGATCTATATGAATGTTGCAGGCATAGAAAATTTTGTTGTGAGAGCCTTGGGGACACAATTGTCGCCTAAACTGCATTATCATAATTTGACGCATACCATTGATGTAGTAAAAGGAGCTTTAAAAATTGCTGAGCAGGAAGGTGTCACTGAATCGTATGATTTAGTTTTATTAAAGACCGCTGGGTTTTTACACGACATTGGTTTTCTCAATACGTTTGTAGATCATGAGGAAGAAGGATGTTTAATCGCAAGAGCTATTTTACCCGATTATAATTATGATGAGGAGGCTATCGACATAATCTGCAACATGATCATGAAAACGAAGTTGCCTCAAAGGCCCACAACACTTCTTGAAAAGATTTTGTGTGACGCAGATTTAGATCATCTCGGAAGAGAAGATTTTAAAGAAGTGAGTAATCGACTTTTTGAAGAGTGGAAAACGCTCGGTAAAATTGATGATAGTATGGATTGGAATTTGATTCAATATACTTTTCTGGACGCGCATCATTATTGGACAAATACTTCTCAACAGAAACGAAATCATTTAAAAACCCAATACCTTCATGAATTGAAAGGGTTGGTGATGTTCAAATAATTTTCTTGACAAACTTATTTTAATTTTTCAGAGCTGAACTCGCTACCAATTTATCGTTTTGCATTCTGATCCGCTTACATAAAATACGTAGTATACTTCTCAATACTTCAGTACGTTCTTCCATCAACTCATACGCTTCTTCCTCTTCTAGTTTTAATAATAAAGTGTCGGTAGTCGCTGTAGCAGATGCAGAACGTGGCTCTGGGTCTAACAACGCTAACTCTCCAAAGAATTCTCTTTTTCCTAAAGTAGCAAATGTTTTATTTCCATCGTGAATTTTTATCTCACCATTGTAAATAATATACATGCTGCTGCCCGAATCACCTTTGTCGAAAATAACTTCCCCTTCATTCACTCTTACCTCGCGAACAATCGGAATAATTTCTGCGATAATGTTTTCTGGAGTGCCTCCAAATAATGCAGTGCCTTTTAACACCAGTACTTTTTCAAAATCAGAGATAGTGTTTTCGTGTTTGTTTTTCATGATCTCATCAATATTAGTTTTAAAGGTACCAGCTAATGTGTCGAAATGATTAGGTTGGTTTTCTTTGAAGTTTATTAAATAATGTGCAGCGGATTCTCGCAACAATGATTTCTCCGTTTGCATGATGTTAACAGCATGTATATAATTGCTGTCGTGGTATGCTGCCGAACGTAAAGCCAAACAAACGGTCCACGCACTATAAATATCCGTTCCGTCCCGCAGTATGCTGTCTGGAATTTCATGCTTTCTCACAATATGAAAATCTTGAAGCTTATGAATTTTTTGAGCTGGAGAAATGTTATCGAGCAGTACAATCAATAGTTGTGCAGTCTTACGTGGAATTACCTGCTCCATAATTTCCAGCGCATTGGCTCTTCTTTCTTTTGAATTGTTACGGAAGGCAGCAGAGGCTTCACGCATTATTTTGCGATTGTAAAGTAATCCGGAAATGGTGATGATGCGCCGCTTACAATTTTCATAGTCGAAGTTGAAGGCTTCGTGCAAACGTGGATTGAGTGATGCATCTTCAATCCCTTCAAGCAAAGCAACTGCAAAACCAATTTCTTCTTTCAGCATACGCTCCATGCGTTCTTTTTCTCTGGGCTCTAAAATATACTTTGAGATGCTGAGCACTTCAACTATTCTTTCCTTCAGATGTGGAGGTGCATGATGCAAGATGGAAAATAGAAATTCGCCACCTTTGTTCCCAGGACTTATTTCTGCAATTCGAATGATGTCAGAAAGGACCCCTTGTTTATGAATTACATTTTGAAAGGGAATCTTTTTGAGATGATCGAATATGTCATCTCCATATTTGCACAAGCTGTCAATGATGTGGTTTGAGCCTGGTGTGATGAGCAAGAGCGCGATGAGTTGAGAAATAAATGCAGTTGATTTACTTTTGCCCGCAGCATCAATGGCAGCAACTTGTACAGACATTTCTTTCGATGCCATCAATCGAAAAATTTCCGATTCAAACTCAGTCAAATATTCTTGCGAAAGTATAGATAGTGCTGTTAACTGTTTTTTATCATCTTCACTCTTCAGTAAAGTGCGAATTGTATTTATCGCATTTTGCTGCTGTTCCATGGAATCTGATTTCAGAATTCCTTTTAAAATGGATTCTTGAATCAGCGTTAGATAGGTATCAAATATTTCTTGACTGATGCTATTTTGAATTTCTGGATCTCCAGATTGTGCACAGAAATAAGCCGCTTCCGCCTTGGTTTCAAGATACGTTTCGGTGAGATAGATGTGTTTTACTTCAGGAAGGAATTCGTTCCATCCTCTTTGATTTAAAATTTTCAAAGCGACCCGTTTCACACTATTACTATCCGTTGTTAAAACAAACTTCATTTCTTCCCGAAGTAAATCTGGGAATTTTTCATTTAAGGCGGTAATTCCATAAATGATATCTTCTTTTTGATGGTTGTAAATACTATCTTTTAAAAGTTTTGAGAAAGAAGCCGATTCCATCCCTATTTCTGAACCCGAAATGAAACGATTCCGAATTGCCGTTGCTAATGTAGAAATATACAATTTGTGACTCCGCGAAATATTGTAGATCCATAAAACAGATAGAATAAAAATTCCCTGATTCAATAAATAAAAATTAAAATTACCTTCAACGTTTACGAAGCACCATAGAATTATTCCTATTACACCTATTGCTAATGGCTGAATAAATCCTTTGATGATAGTATGTCCTTTTAATCGAAGCTGTGTAGGCAATGGTTGAAACATTGCCAAATACACCGGATCGTTTATTGAATATTTCGCAACGCTAATCGACATGTACATTACACCAATGTATAAGAGGTTATTGTAGAAATCATTTTGTCCCTTACTCCAAAAAAAGAAACCTATGGAGAAGAGAAAAAGTAACACGGGCATAATCAAGAGCGAAAATTTTATTCCGGTTTTCTCTGCTAATCTCCCCGAGAATAAAAGTTTAATTAAAATGATAAAAGCATATCCCACCGAGAAAAAAGAGGAGATGTATTTCGCCAACGACTCTTCAGTTTTAAAAGTGATTTGAATATTGTAGAGGAAAGTGAAATCAATCAAAGTAAAAGAAGCGATGGTTAAAAATGAAAGTCCTGATAAAACGAGAATGTAATGATTGCCAAAAAATCCAGTCAATAATTTTTTATCCGAAAATTGTTCGTGAGGCGCTTGTCGAACTTGCAAATTGATATCAGGCTGCATTAAAATTTTACGTAGAAATAGTGATGCCAATAGAATGGAGCCTGCTGCGAACCAAAGTAAGTTGCTGATGCCTACAATGGGTACTAAAACAGATACAGATAAATATCCCAATAACTTTGCGGGAATATCCCCTGAGCTAATCAATCCAAACAAACGCTTTCCTTGTCTAACATCAAACACAATCGACGATATACTCCAAAATTCTAAATTCGATAATAGATAAAACACACGCTCACCAATTATGATGATAAATGGAATGTAAGTGATCGAATCAAAATAAAAAGTACTACGTAATAAGAATGGAATGAGTACCATAATGCCCATCACCATTAACAACAATTTACGAATGGAGAGCCTATGTTCGAAGAAGGAGTAGGATCTTCCCACGATCATCATCGCTATCGATGATAAGATAAATGCTAATGGTAATTGCTTCGATCCATATTGATCCAAAAACGTAGTAATAGCCACGGTTAATAGTAAAGCCTGACCAATACCCGAAAAGAAATGATGAAGCACCAGGTTTTGAACCGTAGTTTTCTCATCATTTCGGATGTTGAATAGTCTTAACCAAAAGGAAAGCTTGCTATTCATAAGGGTTTTGTGGATTCCGAAGGATTTATTCAGCTAAAATAGGAAATACAATTGCTTGTTGGGTGGGGGAGTGGTTCAATTTAACAGTAAATTGTCCATTAGAGTATTAAAAGTATTGAAAAAGTATAATTCGATTTTGGAGACCATTACCTTTTCAAAGCTTTCCCATACGAAATTTTTCTGAGAATATCATATACTAGAAGTAGCCTAAATAATTACTAGAAGTAGCCTAAATCATATACTAGAAGTAGCCTAAATTCCAACTTTAGTAGTAGAAATGCATTTGGGCCTTGTTTTGGATGGAAAGTGCTGTACATTTGGTGTACCCGGGTTTATTAATATAGTTTAACAATTTTAAAAAATCAATTATGAAAAATTTAAAAATTGCCCAACAGGCATCATTTACATTGCCACACTCACACTCACACTCACTCTCACTCTCACACTCACTCTCACACTCACACTCACACTCGCACTCCTCACCCCCCCCCCCTACGACAAGAAAAGACGTTAAAGAGAGTACTTATTCCAGTCGTCAGGAGCAAAATTGTATTGCATTTGCTTGTATATTTTTTCATGATTAATATTTCTTTCGGGCAAAGTAACCGATGGCTGTTTGGTGAAGAGTATATCGATGTACAAGCCATTATTCCGAATTCATCTTTACCTGGATTGGCAGGATATTCATACACTGATGCATCCGGTTGGAATATGAGACACGATCAGAATAATGGTTTGTCTTTTTTTATAATTGAAGGGATTGTATATAATGAGAACTCGGTTGAATTAGGAAGAATATGGGTAAATACAGTAGCTTTACAAGCTCCCTTTTTAGGTTATCCAGAAATTTGCATTGTTCCTGTTCCGGGCTCTTGTAGTCAGTATTATCTTATTTCTGCTAACATTTTTGACAGGACTGGTTTTGATGGCACTAATCCAAAACCATCATATGCAACAATTGATATGAGTCTTTATAATGTTGATGCTAACGATTTCGGTTCATTGTTAGGTGCAAATGCTACTAACGATGTAACTGCAACTGATATTACAAATAGCGGTGGAAGTTGGACTAATTTTAGTGTTCATACCAGTGAAATGCATTTGGCAGTGACTCGTCCACGGAATGATGGAAGTCGGATCTTATTTATATCTTCTGGTGGGCAAGTTTATGCTTCCATTATTTCAAATTCTGGAATTTCGACAGCAAACCTTGTTTATTCAACCACTCATTCGGGCGGTAATAATATTGGTAGCGGTAATTTGAAGTCAGAACTCGAAGTTTACGAGCAGCAATTAAACGGTGTAACTTCTAATTATATTTTAGCAATACCAATGGGTAATACTCAAAATGTTATTGAAGTTGTGAATTTCGATCAAAACTTAATACCTATAAATAATTTTATTGTTGGGCCTATAGTTTCTTCAATACCAAACCCTTTAAAAGGAATTGAATTTTCTCCGAACGGGCAATATATTTATTATACAACCACCGGACCTGATTACTTGCATTGCGTTAATTCCTCAACTGGAGTGTCCATTCCAATTCCAAATATAAATCAGAATTCTCTGATGAAGTATGGCTTATCAATGATAGAAACGGGTGTGGATAACAATTTATATATGGTTTGTCCCGATTGCAGTTCACCAAGTAATTCAAATCCTCATACAATACTTACCAAATTGAATGACCCCAATAATCCTTCTAACTTAACTTTTGTTGATAATTGGGTAGAATTAAATAATTCGCATATAGCAGGAGCGCCTGCGTCGTCTATTTTTTATGCAACAGGTAATTATGTAGGAGTAAACATTATGCCCGATCAACAAGATGGTGAAAATTATTCAACTGTTTTTAATTTGGATAGAGAATGTTGTAATTTTAATACCGAGTATCATATAGATGATGATTTCAATGCCGAAGAATCTGGAACGTGGACACCGACTGCCAATCCATTAAACAATGGAACCGGTAATGTAGCTATCATAAAAAATGAATTAGAAATTATGCCCAATGTAACCGTACACATAGTGAGAATGGAACTACAATTTAGTTTGACTGGAAAAATTATTGTTCATCCAGGAGCTAAGCTATACATTGAAGGTACCAAACTTAACGGAAATCCAATTTGTGAAACTATGTGGAAAGGCGTTGAAGTGTGGAGCGATATTCCAACTGCTACCATGGGAGAATTTTACAGTTTACCTGATGTTTCAACAGGTACTCGTAGTTCTATTGAACAGGCTCTTGCGGGAATAAATTTTTATGATGAAAGTAATACGCTTCCAACAAATCCTAAAGATGGAGGTTTTATGAACGTAGATAGAACCGATTTTAAAAACAATTACATCTCTATTATTTACAATAATCATCCAATAAACGGCATGGCATCCGTAATTAATAATTGTGAATTTAGTAGTGGTTTAGGGGTGACAGGATTATGGTATCCGCACGCAGGTGAAAGTGCAGGTGTTTTTTTATATGCCAGTAATGTTAAAGCGAATCACTTGCAGTTATTAGGTTTGGATAATAAATTTGATAGAGCGTACCATGGGATCTATTTGAATGAAACCAACAGCATCCAAATTAACGATGCCGA
>JBJXGU010000217.1:0-6470 GCA_046160245.1 Bacteroidia bacterium | reverse complement strand
GCTCTTTGTTCTGCTTCGATGGTGTATTTCAATTCAGCTTTTGCACCAAAGAAAATAAAGATCCCAATCAAGATTAGCATGGGACTATAGAGCCAACCTAGCACTACAAATCCAATTGAAATCACTTGCCCAATACGTACTGCGATTTTAGTGGCTTTCACTTTACCTAATTTCATAGCTAAAAGTGATCTCAGAACTCTACCTCCATCCATCGGAAAAGCAGGAATCATATTAAACACCACTAAAGAAATATTTACGAGAAGCAGATTTACGAGCAAAGAATTTGATTCCATCTCCAACATATCAAATCCCAAAGGAAGTCCTTTTCCAAAATACATGACCGCAGCTAGTATAATTATTATTCCAACATTTACAGCTGGACCCGCAATTGCCACCACCAATTCATGCCAAGGCTTCTCTGGTATTTTTTCGAGTCGGGCCAATCCACCAATGGGCAAAAGCGTAATGTCCTTGGTAGGAATTCCGTAACGGGCTGCAGAAAGAGCATGTCCAAATTCATGAAGCAAGACGCACAAGAAAACCATCAATATGAATCCAATTTCTTTAGCTATATCATTCACACTACTCCCATCAAAAAAAGAATTCCCTCCTACCCAAATGAGTAAGATGAGAAATGTCCAATGAATATAAACTCCAATATTTCTATAGGATCCAATACGAAATGCTCCTTTCATACATATTACCTTACTGCAAAGATACCATACCTTTTTAGGATTCATCCATCTTCGGATAGATTTATAAAGACCATTTTCACAAAAACTAATTCCTTTTTAATTATTTTAGCCACAATAGATCGCATCAGATGGACAATCAAAAAATTGCAGATATTTTAGAATCTACTGCCAAGCTCCTTGAACTTCATGGAGATAATCCTTTTAAGATAAAATCGTACTTGAATGCCGTTAATAAAATTGAGCGTCAAGAAGAGAAACTGGAAGGAAAATCGAAGGAAGAGTTGGAAAAAATGGATGGTATCGGAAAAAGCCTGAGCCAGAAAATTTTTCAATTAATGCAAGAGGAAACTTTTCCAGAATTGGATGAACTCATCTCCAAAACACCTATCGGCGTCATGGAGATGATGAAAATAAAAGGCATTGGTCCAAAAAAAGTAGCAGCATTGTGGAAGGAACTTGAAATTGAATCGCCTGGCGAACTTTTATACGCCTGCAATGAAAACCGTTTAGTAACATTAAAAGGTTTCGGACAAAAGACACAAGAGGCCATCAAGAAATCGATTGAGTTTAGCATATCACAAAAGGGGTTATTTCATTATGCATTTGCAGAATTGAACACCATTCTGTTGATTGATACTATGAATAACATTAATAAAGAAATTGAATTAATTCCAGTTGGTGAAGTAAGAAGGAAATGTGAAATTGTTTCAAGCATTCAGCTAATAGCAAAAAGTGAAGATCACGATAAAATTAATATAGCAGTTGAAAAGTTACCCTCTCTCCTATTCTCGATTGAAAACGCTACAACCAACCAAATAAATTTAATTGCCTCGACTGGCATACCTATTTCGATTCAATTTTTTCCTGCAGCAGAACTCATCTACCAAGAATGGAAATCAACAGGAAACGATGAACATATAGCACAATGCTTAGCATTAAAATCGGTTGAGGAAAATCAATTGAAAAAATGCACCTCAGAGTTAGCCATCTACCAAGCTTTCGGACTCCCTTATATCGAACCTGAACTGAGAGAAGGTCGAGGTGAAGTAAAAAGAGCTGTAGATGGAAATTTACCAACTGCATTAGTCGAATTAAAAGACTTAAAAGGAATTTTGCATAATCACAGTACGTACAGTGACGGAAAAAATACTTTGAAAGAAATGGCTTTGGCTTGCAAAAATTCAGGGTACGAATATTTGGGAATTTGCGATCATAGTAAATCTGCTTTTTATGCAGGTGGATTAAGTATTGAAAGAGTTGCTGAGCAGCAAGAAGAAATTAAAAAGTTAAATGTTGAACTAGCTCCATTTGTAATTTTTTCTGGAATTGAATCTGATATTCTTAACGATGGAAGTTTAGATTATCCTGAAGAAATTTTGAAGTCCTTTGATTTCATTGTTGCTTCTGTGCATTCAGGGTTGAGAATGGATATTGAAAGGGCTACTCAGCGTATCATCACTGCAGTTCAAAATCCCTATACTACCATCCTCGGACATCCAACAGGTCGACTTTTACTTTCTAGAGCTGCCTACCCCATCGACCATGAAAAAGTGATTGATGCTTGTGCGAAATATGGTGTAGTCATTGAATTAAATGCTCATCCTTATCGACTCGATTTAGATTGGCGTTGGATTGAATACGCCATCAACAAAGGTGTCAAAATATCCATCAACCCAGATGCCCATTCCACCGAAGGCTATAAAGATATGTACTATGGCGTTTGCGTAGGGAGAAAGGGCTTTTTAACCGCTAAAGAAACATTTAACGCACAAAATCGAGAAGATATTAACAAATACTTTCAAGATCGAAAGAATGCAATTGCCAGCAATCAATAAATTCACTAATTTTATCCTAAGCCTTTAATCATTCTTCCTTATGGCCATCATTAGTTCGGTACTTTCATGGATTATGAAGCAGCGATTGCATCAGATCGAGCTATTCATGAAATTTCCGAATGAGGTGCAACAAGATTTATTGAAGAAGCTTATTATTTCTGCGCGATATACTGAATTTGGTCGGAGGTTTGATTTTTCATCCATCTCTAGCTCTAAAGAATTTAGAAATCGAATTCCACTTCAAGATTATGAAAGTTTAAAGCCTTATATCATTCGTTTAAAAGCAGGAGAACAACAATTACTTTGGTCGAGTGATGTGCGATGGTTTGCAAAGTCGAGCGGAACAACAAACGATAAATCCAAATTTATTCCTGTTACTAACGAAGCGCTGGAAGAGTGTCATTACAAAGGTGGAAAAGATTTATTATGTCTGTACTTTCACAATAATCCAGAGACACAATTATTCAATGGTAAGTTACTTACGTTAGGTGGAAGTCACCAATTAAATTCTAACTCCAACGATTCATTTTATGGAGACTTAAGTGCAATCTTGATTCAGAATCTTCCGTTTTGGATACAATTGTTTCGTACACCTGAACGTTCAATTGCATTGATGGATGAATGGGAAGAAAAAATTGAACGCATTGCTCAAACGACCATGAATGAGAATGTAACCAATATTGCTGGAGTGCCTTCTTGGACATTAGTGTTGCTAAAAAGAATTTTAGAATTGAGTGGTAAAAAAGATTTGACGGAAGTATGGCCTAACCTCGAACTCTTTGTTCATGGTGCCGTAAATTTCAGTCCGTACAGAGAGCAGTTCCGACAACTCATTCCGAGCGCTCAAATGAATTATTTGGAAACCTATAATGCTTCCGAAGGATTTTTTGGTATTCAAGATCAAACCAATTCTGAAGAAATGTTGTTGATGTTAGACTATGGCATCTACTACGAATTTCTGCCAATGAGCGAATGGGATAAAGATTTTCCGGAGACACTTACTTTAGATCAAGTAAAGATTGATGAAAACTACGCCATCATCATCACCACCAATGCTGGATTGTGGAGATATAAAATTGGCGATACTGTAACATTTACTTCATTGAATCCATTTCGAATTCGCATCACTGGAAGAACCATGCATTTCATCAATGCATTTGGTGAGGAAGTAATCATTGACAATGCAGAAAAAGCATTGGCCATAGCCTGCAAATCCAGTGGGGCAACCATTAAAGATTATACCGCGGCTCCTGTTTATTTCAATGACGAACATGGAGGTGCACATGAGTGGCTCATTGAATTTGAAACACCACCCATCGACCTAAACGACTTTACGGTTTATCTTGACAATGCATTGAAGTCAATTAATTCTGACTATGAAGCGAAGCGTTATAAAGACAAAGTATTATGTTTACCCATCGTGAGAAGTTTACCCACCCATACTTTCTATAATTGGATGAAATCAAGAGAGAAATTAGGTGGTCAACATAAAGTACCTCGATTAGCCAATCACCGAAATTATGTAGAAGAAATTTTGAATAATTTTGTACTAAATGTATAAGTTCATCCTCCTCGTCCTACTTACCTTTTATTCCACTTTTTCATCTTTTGCTCAATTGGAAATAAAACCAATCCCGAACGTTTCCAATTTCGAGGTAGATCCATTAGGCAATTGCTACTATTTACGAAACGACGAACTGATAAAAGTGAATGCTTTTGGAAAAGAATTGGTGCGATATAGCATGAAGAATTTGGGTGCACCGAGTGCAATTGATGTAAGTAATCCACTTCGCATTTTAGTATTTTATTCGACACAAGCAGTCATTCGAATTTTAGACAATAACCTTGTCGACCAAAGTGAATTAGACCTACGCAGCATGGGCATCATTCAACCCAAAGTGATGGCCGGCACACCAGATCAGGGAATCTGGATCTTTGATGAGATCAGCGCTTCATTGATCAAAATTGATACACGACTAAATTCTTCTGCATTGTCGGTTGACTTAACCCAGCTTACCGGAAGAAGACCCAATCCCATTCGCTTAATTGCTAACCAAAATTGGGTCATTATGCACGACCAGCAAGGCATTATCTTATTTGATCAGTTTGGTACCAAGTTGAAGTCCATCCCGCTGGATACTCCATCCATCGTGCTCCAATTGAGTGAAAACAGTCTTATCTATTCCGATAAAGGGCAATTAATGAGTTATCAAATGAATTTGAATGCCTTTCAAAAAGAAAATAATTTATGCCCTCAAAACGCTGTAAAAGCCTATTTTTCAGAGGAGAAATGCTGGTATCTTGACCAAGAAACCCTGTATTTCCCTCAATGAACTTTTCAACACATTTTGGTAGGCTTGATTACAGCAGTTATTTTTGAAGCATTCGGGAAAAAGTTCTCCGATTTCTAAGTATTAAAACAAGATACCTTGGCTACAAGTTCAACAACAAAAAACATGCATATCGCAGTGGCCGGAAATATTGGTTCCGGTAAAACTACGCTTACAAGTCTACTTGCCAAAAATTTAAAGTGGGAACCACATTATGAAGACGTGGATGATAATCCTTACTTAAATGATTTTTACGAAGACATGCAACGATGGTCTTTCAATTTGCAGATTTATTTCTTGAACAGTCGATTCAATCAAATCATCAAAATCAGAAAAGCAAGTAAAACGGTTATTCAAGATCGAACCATCTACGAAGACTCCTATATTTTCGCACCCAACTTGCACGCGATGGGATTAATGACTACTCGTGATTTTAATAATTACTTGGAGTTATTTAATTTGATGAGCAACTTCGTTCAACCACCTGATTTATTAATCTACTTAAGAGGAACGGTTCCTGCACTCGTTCGACAAATTGAAAAGCGTGGTAGAACGTATGAAAATTCCATCCGTATTGATTATCTAAAAAGATTAAACGAAAGATACGAAGCTTGGATTTCACAGTATGAATTAGGCAAGCTTTTGATCATCGATATCGACGATATTAACTTCGCTGAAAATCCTGAACATTTAGGAATGGTCATTAATAAAATTAATGGCGAGATACACGGATTGTTTCAACCATAAATCTCCTGTAGATATCCACATAAAAAACCTCGTCATAGCGAGGTTTTTATATTTATAGCATCAATCGTTTTATTAAAAGCAAGGGCAAAATTATTTTTTATTCAATCCTTCTACAACTTGTTTTGTTACATCCAATGAGTCGTTGGCGAATAATATTCCACCCCCTCGAGAGTAACCAAGTATAAAATCATATTGTTGATTCTTATTGTACGTTTTCAAATACCGCATCAAATCCGAGTGAATACTATCGGTTAAATCGGATTCTTCCGCTTTCAATTTGTCCAAGAGATTTTCTCTGTCCGCCATCAAGGACTGCTGCTTTCTCATCAACGATTCTTCGCGCAATTGTCTTTCGCCATCACTCATTCCAGCAGCACTCTCCTGGTAGGTTTTAATTTCATTCTCCAGACTTGTTCCGCGCGCAGTAAGAAGTCGATCGAGGCTATCGCGTTTCTTTTCCATACTTGCCGACATCTCCTTAAAAAGAGAATAGCTGTCCATTAAAGAATCAGAATTCACAAAAACAATTTTGGATTGGCTCGCTTTAACCGAGAGCGGTGTATGCGTGGTTTCAGGATTGCTGAACTCTTTATAATAGAGAAAGGCTACTGCTATTATAAGTATACCATTGAGAATCAGAGAGGCTTGTTTCAAGATCTTATTTTTTTGCAAAGATAGAAAAGCCTCAGAAACCTAAATAAATGGATTTGGCTGCGTACCTTTGCAGTCCAATTGCAGTATATGAGTATTAATCAGGAAATTAAAAAAAGAAGGACATTTGCCATCATCTCCCATCCCGATGCCGGAAAAACGACATTGACGGAGAAGTTTCTTCTTTTTGGAGGGGCGATTCAGACGGCAGG
>JBJXGU010000216.1:0-18787 GCA_046160245.1 Bacteroidia bacterium | reverse complement strand
CCAAAAGTAAACAATAGTCCAGTATGAAAGGATCTGCCCGGCATAGGGCGCCATGCAATGGTTTGGTAATTCTCATTATAAAGGTTTTTAATTCCTGCAGATAATGTGAATTGGGTAGATTTGATTTGATGCGTCCAAGCAAGATGGATTTCAGCCAATGCAAAAGGATCTAAAAAATACGAATGATCGATGGTGGTATACCGATAGCCTGTATAATTATGATGGTAACGCAATTCCAACTTTTTGTAGGCAATGCTCCATTGAGAACGATACTGCAATTCTGGAGTGTAAATTAATTGTTTTCCAAGAGCCGATTCATAGGACGGATCCGATGCTGTGATGACAGAAGAAACCATATTGGTATTTACACTTCCAGAAAAAGACCATGATTTAATTTGATATTTTAAACTCACTCCACCTTCGAATCCTTTGTTTTCCAAAGCATGAATATTTTGTGCTGAATAAATTCCATTCGCTCCCGGCAACCAAACAATAGCTTCGTTGAGCTGTGCAAAAAAGATTCCAGCTGAAATTCCGATTGTTACTTTATTGAATATTTGATTCCATGTCAAACCACAGGAGGAAGAAAATCCATTTTCTGGTTTCAAGTTTTTGTTACCTCCTGGCACCCAAAAGCGATCGTTTAAAGTAGGAACGCGATACACTTTGGAAATATCCATTCGAGCAGAAAGTGAAGGCAAGAATTGATATCGCATGCTTAATGCAGGTAAAAATGGAATCACCTTCCCATCAAAATAACCTTGTCGAATAGCTCCATTTACATATAACTTTCTTCCTTCCCAAATTAGTTTTGCACCCAATGAAATTTGTTGCTGATCGACAAGCTTCCCATAACTTGGCGCTTTTGCCTGTCCATCGTACCAAGCGATTTGAGCCATCATCTTTAAATGATGAGTAATGACATATCCCAACTCCCAATCCGATTGAAAATTTATGGCTCGACTGAATTCATTGAGTCGGGCTGCAGGATCAATATAACGTATTT
This sequence comes from Bacteroidia bacterium, assembly GCA_046160245.1. Lineage (GTDB taxonomy): Bacteria > Bacteroidota > Bacteroidia > AKYH767-A > OLB10 > JAJTFW01. Next base: position 17,781 of record JBJXGU010000216.1, on the reverse strand, counting down.
CCTCTTGATTAAATCCACCACGTACATTCCAAAACCATTTTTGCTTTATTACAGACCAATTCATTGCCAAGCGAAATGAGTTATCGTCTTGCGTTTGCGCACTCGATTGTGCGAGACTAAGTGCTGGAATTTCTCGCTCATTCCTCAAAAACCATCCATGCACATCCACATGGTTGCTTGCGGTACCGTAACTTAAATCTTGTGTGATACCTAACTGTTTTACCTCTGCATGCGTTTGGGTTTTACTTAGACCTTCTGGATTCTTGAATTCGAAATCATTCTTTGCCTGCTGATTGTAAAACTTCGTTTTTGAAATTAATTTTCCAGTCGAGCCATCTATCGCTACTCCATTTTGCATCTGCCCAAAACTGCCGAACGTAGAAAATAATTTTACTTGCATTCGTTTTCTAAAATCGAGGTTTGCATCCATAAAGATGGCGCCACCCACACCACCGCTTCCTACTAAGGGACCATTTCCTCCTGCTTGAACTTTTACATCATCCAACAAAAACATCGGTAACAAAGAAAAATCATACAATCCGAGCATGGGTGAGTTAAGAGATAAACCATTCCACAAAACGGCAGAATGTGCTGCACCAGTTCCTCTTATACTTACCGTTGATAAACTTCCAGAACCATATGATTTCACAAACAATGCCGACTCACGGTTAAGCCTATCCGCTAACGTGGTTGCATTTAATTTACTGAGCGTTGAAGTGTCGAGTGATTGCATGGACATCGACACATCTGAAAAATCAAAGCGACTCGACTGAATATCTACGGCTCTCAACCATACGCTCGAATCCTGTTGAGCCCAAGTAGAGGTGGAAAACCAGAAGAGAAATAAAACGAGAATGCGCATTGTGCTGATTGAAGTAGAAAAGAAAACAGTTGCACGAACCATTCGCACAATGCTGTTTCTTTATCTCTCTCCGAAGATGTTGAAACTAATACATCAGGCAGGTCTTCTGACTTACGATACTTGCAATTGGCCTTCCCATTTTATAAAAACAGTGACTTATTTTTGCAAGGGATTAACCTCTCGTTTACAGCAGCGGGACTGTTACCGATTTACACGGTATTCCCTTTTCATTCTTCCGAAGAAGAAACCTCATGAGATTACAAAATTAGTTAAAAGCAAGGATCGATAGAAACAGGGGATGTTTATTCCTCTTGATTCAAAAAACTTGCTTGATAATCAAAGATTTAATAGGCATCTTCTTAAAGTTTCAACCTTAGAAAGATGATAAAAAACGAAAGTCTGCAACTCGTTTGCTACTATTAACTTAGTACTTTCGTCAGGTGGAAATTGCACAACTCTTGGAAGGTATCAAAACAGGCGATCGACGCAGCATAGCACGTGCCATCACTTGGGTAGAAAACGATCAACCAGGTTATGAAACACTATTACACAGTTTGCAATTTACTCGCAACACTCCGGTAATTGGAATTACAGGTCCGCCGGGAGCTGGAAAAAGTACATTAATCAATGCGCTTATCAAACTCATTTGTTCCAAAACTAACGTTGATGGACATCCGAATACTGTTGGAGTAATTGCCGTGGATCCGTCCTCTCCATTTACACATGGCAGTTTATTAGGAGATCGATTGCGCATGCAAGAGCACTTTACAAATCCACAAGTATTTATTCGTTCACTAGCAACTCGCGGGGCTTTGGGGGGATTATCGGCTAAGACACTTGAAATATGCGATGTATTGCGTGCGTCTACTTTCGACTACATCTTCATAGAAACCGTAGGTGTTGGACAAAGTGAAGTAGAAATTATTGGATTAGCGGATACGGTAGTTGTTACTTTAGTTCCTGAAGCGGGAGACGAAATACAAGCCTTGAAATCGGGCATCATGGAGATTGGCGATATTTTCGTAGTGAATAAAATGGACCGTGCGGGTGCTGATCTTTTCGCTGCAGGCATCATTAAAACATTACACGAACGGCCTGCACATGGCGATTGGGTGATCCCTGTTTTAAAAACTAATGCCAGTGCTTATGAAGGTATCGATGACTTGTTGGAATCCATCCATGCACATTCCAAAACAGCTAATGTTAATCATCGACTCAGTTTAATGGCTGAAAGAGCTTATCGACTTATCCAGCATGGGCGGATGAAAGATGTGCATGTAAAAGAATTGAAAGAGCAATTGAAATCTGTTTTTGAAGAGAAAGATTTTAATTTGTATCGATTTGTGAAAAAAATAATTTAATGTCACTTTATTGATTCACGTATATTAATAATTCAATTAAAACGCAACGGACGCAGCGTTTTAGCAGCGAACCTGCCTGCTAGTAGGCAGGCGCAACGAAAAGTAATACTTCTAAGTTTAAGAATAACAGAAATTAAAATTCACTCAAGCAATTTTTTACTTCTTTTTACTAGATATTTTTTTAATGTGAGTTTTAATATCAAAGAACTCTTTACCTAAATCAGGTTGATTATCGCCTATCAGAAAACCTAATGGAGCCAGCTTTTCAATTCTATCGAAAACTACTTTACAAATAGCAATTAACGGAATAGAAAGAAACATTCCTGAGAAACCCCAAAAGGCTCCACCGATTAAAACAACGATAATCGATACCAGCGCATTTACTTTTACTTTACGCGCTACAATGGTAGGAATGAAAAAATTATTATCAATAAATTGTACAATCATATATAAAACAAAAACCCAAACTGCATCAAAAGGGGTATCGGTCGCTATAGCGAGCAACATCGGAATCGTAATGGCGATCAGTCCACCAATGTAAGGGATGATGTTTAACAATGCTCCGATAATTCCAATCAATATTGCATACTCAATTCCAATAATTAATAATCCTACTGAATTTAAAGTGGCAACTAATGCAGCCTCTAATAATAGTCCCACCAAATAGCTTTGAATAAGTGACTTTGATTCCAACAAAACCTCTCCAACAACTACATGCTGTTCTGGGTGAAAAAGTTGAGAAATAAATTCCAGAAGTAATGGCTTATAATACAAAATCATAAATACATATACAGGCAATAAAAATATTAATACAAAAACCCCGCCTAATGTACCTAATGTTTGTCCTATGACAGCAGAACTATTATCCAAGCTTTCGCCTTTCGTATTATTGATCCATTCATTAATATTTGCTGTACTCACATTAAATGTTCGAGATATCCAAAGAATCATATCATTGAATAGCACCAATAAATTTTTCTTGATTTCAGGCAATGATTCACTGAACATGGTTGCTTGATTTATTATAAAATAGATTAGTGTACCTAATAATAATATGGTTAAGGTTAATGAAATTAAAATAGCAAAAACTTTATTCACCTTAACTTTGCATAGGTAATTAACAAGAGGATTCAGCAAGATTGCAATTATAGTAGCAAAAACTAAAGGGACAATAATTCCTTGCCCAACAGATAAAATATAAAAAAATGCTACTATACCAATCAATATAATAGAAAACTTTGAATAAGAGAATTGACTTTTGACTTGATCCATAATACAAATTAGTTAAAATAATAATACATCAATATTTAATTAACCTCTTCCTGAGGCTTTAGCACCTTAATTGTATATTCATTGGGGTGAATATTTTTTCCATGAGTTCGAGTAAACACTTTAGTGAACTCGGCACCGAAATAAAGAATGAACGCAGAATAATACACCCATACCATTATTAAAATTACTGAGCCAGCAGCTCCATAGGCTGTAACAACATTCGAATTACCAAGATAGGCTCCAATGGCAAACTTACCTATCATAAATAAAAAAGCAGTAAAAGCAGCACCTACCAAGCAATCAAACAAAGCAATTTTTCCATCAGGCAATATTTTAAATATAATAAGGAACAATAATGTTATGATTATAAAAACAACGAAAAGATTGGACGCATAAAACAAATAAAAAGTATCAATTGTAATGAAATTCGTTAAGCGACTATACATTACATCCATCAATGAATTAACAATTAATCCAACCATCAAAATAAAGCCCAATGATCCAATCATCGAAAAAGACATCAAACGATTCTTTACAAATTTAATAAGACCACGTTTTGGTTTAGCTTGAATACCCCAGATATAGTTTATCGAATCCTGCATTTCAGAAAACACACCCGATGCTCCGATGAGCAATGTAATCACGCCAATGATTGTGGCAAAGGTATTATCTTTAGAAAGCTTAACGTTTTTAACTACTTCTTGAATTTGAATGGCCGCATCCGCTCCTACTAAGCCTTTAATTTGTCCATAGAGTTCGCCACTTACAGCTTCTGCTCCATAAAAGAATCCACATAAACTTATAATGATAATTAAAAGTGGTGGCAAAGAAAAAACAGTATAATAGGACAACGATGCACTTAATTTAATAGCATTGTCCTCTATAAACTCATTCGCTGTTTCCTTAAACAGAAACTTTATTTTTTTAATTACATCTTTTGCCATCTCTTTAATTTCATTTATGCTTTTCATTCTACTCTTCTACCTAAATTCCTGCACATAGGGTTTATTCACTTCAAAATTTCTAAAACCAAAGTCACCCGTTTTAATCGAATTAATTTTAAATACATTATATTGATCACCTGGAATCAATGGATAAAATGCAACAGAGAACTGAAAGGTATTAAACACTAAATTATCGTTTTTAATTAATAATCCCAATCCAATTTGCGAATAAAGTCGACTATTTTTAAAGTCAGACTTTTCATTCGCCAACATTCCAATCGAATAAATCAAATAAGGTCCAAAACGAAATCCAAGGAGGTCCCATGGGGCATAAGTTTGCGTTTGAAATTTCACCAATATGCGTTTTGTACCAGAGATCTCACTATCGAATCCATCTATTCCAACACCATCATTAATTGTCAAGCTATCGGTTGAAAAACGATTTAAACCAACAGAGATTTGTGGTTTAATAAATTGTCTGATTTTCCACTTTCCAACCTCTAATAATTCTGTGAAAAAAATAACGTTCATTGAAGCAATTCCTTGCTCTAAACTTGAATTACGCACAAAAGTACCATACTCAAAATTTGCACTAAGATAACCCCATGAATAATAATTACCCATTGATACTCGCGCCCCTAAATACACGCGCCCTAAATTATCTCTTATTTGATAACCTCCAGTGAGCGCATAAACCTTTCCAATGGGTACATCCTCTGTAACGCCAAAGGTGAATACAAATTTATCTTGAATATATTTTCTTGTATTGATAGCAATGCTACCTAAATAAAACAATTCATCTACATAAGCTCTTGAAGTGTCAATAACTTCCGGTGGTTTTTGAACATAATGAGTACGAGAAAATCGTACAGCAGAAATAAAACTAGTAGTCCGATTGGTTTCTGAATTTCCTTTAAATATTTGCATAGAATGACCCATCCAGTAATCTTGCGCATTCAACTTGTAATTTTGCTTAACAAATACAGAATCGTTAATCAAGAAGGAATCCTTACGTAACTGTTGAGTAAAAATTACACCTGAAGCCCATTTTGCGAAGGGAGAATAGAATGGGCGATCCACTTGAACACTCTTGGTGAAGTTTCTGTACTCATCCGTTCCGTAACGTAATGTAGAGCTTACATAAGAATTACGAATACTCGGAATATAATAACTCGCATTATATGCATCTTCTCCTCTTGTATGATACCATGAATATGAATTTTTAAACTCGTGACCTACGCCCAGCAAATTCCTTTCATTCAACTGTAATGTTGCTCGCGAACTTGAGGCTGAAAATCTTGGGGTAATACTCCATCGATCCAATGAACGAATATATATATCTACGGAATCTGAATTCTTAGAAACTGAACTTACAAAAAATAATACATCGCGAATATATCCCTGAGCTCTAACCAATCTTTCCGACTCCTTTACTAGCAATGAATCGAAAATATCGTTTTCGCGAATAATCAAAAGATTTCGAATGGTGATTCGCTGTGACTTAACATGCAATGCATTTCCGAATCTTGATAATTTATTCTGTGAAACAAAAATGGTATCTGCAACTTTATATCCAAATGGATCTAGCGTTTCAATGCTTATGTTTCTAATGATTTTACCTTCATAATTACTGTAAGGTTTCTGAACCGATTTTTTCTTACTTTTCTTTTTTTCTGTATTCTTTGGTAGGTTGGTTGTAACAGGTCGGAAAATGATTCGATAAATGAATCTTGTGAACTTACTTTTTCTTGAATATGAATGAACATCTTTATAAAAATCAGTTGAATCTGTCGCAGGTTTTGTTTGTTGCGCCATTAGATACCCTTCTGTACAAAAGGAGAAAAAAACTATTAATATCAATTGACGGAACATGCAAGATTATCATTTTGTTATACTTGATATAAATTCAACTACATGCTTATTAAACTCATCTGGCTGTTCAAGGTTTGACATATGCCCAGCATTATCAATAATTTTAAGTTGAGAATTTGGAATGGTAGTAAATAAAAACTCAGCCTGTTCAACAGGTGTTACAATATCCTTCTCGCCGCAAATAATAAGTGTAGGAACTTCAATTTGCGAAATGGAAGAACATAAATCTTCACGCTCAGCCAATACACTTAAAGTAGCTGTAACTGCTTCTGCTCGTGTGGTGAGAATAGTACTCTTTATTTTTTCTACCACATCACCTTTTGTTTTCTTTGTCTCGTCAGAAAAAATATTTGCTATAAATCCCATAGCAAAATCATTTATCTTTCCTGCCACTATTTGTGAAATTGCCTTTTTTCGTTTCTCCTTCGCTTCAAAGGAATCTGCAATACATTGGGTATCGCTTAGTATAATTGCATCAAACCTTTGAGGATATCTAATAATTGCATTTAATAAAATATACCCTCCCATCGATAATCCACAAACGATAGCTTTTCCAATTTTCAATCCATCCATAAAACTAACTAAATCATCAGCAAATAAATTGATGCTTCCTTGAACACTTCCTAGCGTAGATTTGCCGAAACCACGAATATCGTATGCAATCACTCGGTGGTTTTTACCAAACAAATCAAGTTGTGGCTGCCACATGAACTTATCAAAAGGAAATCCATGAATAAATATTATGGGAGTTTCACCCTTGCCATGGTCATCATAACAAACTTTAATATCATTCACTTCTATAAATATATCATTCCCTCTTGATTTTACATTTTCCATGCTCTTTGTTATTAAACTCATTTATTTTGACTCTTTTCGCTTCTGCTCTTCTAGCTTCTTAATCTCAGCTTCTTCCTTCTTCTTTTCGGCAGCCCTTTTCTTCTTATTAAAATACCCTTTCAATAATATATTATGTTTAGCCGCTTCCATATTCTCATCCAATCCTTTACTGCTTTTCTTAAGATTAACGATTGTTTGATTCAAATTCTCTGCAATGGTAGAATCTTGAATTAATCTTCCCAGTGTACCTTCCCCACTATTTACTTTTACCATAATCTCGGCAAACTCATGAGAAATTATTTCTGCATTTTCTGCTGTTACTTGTAAACTGGCCATGATAGCATCTGTTTCTACGGGTTCTGTTGAATAAAGATGTTGACCTTCTTTTGCCAAAGGGGAACTAGAATTACCCTGTGTTATAACAATTAGTTTGTCTCCTATCAAACCTTCAGAACCAATGGCCACCTCACAGTCTGACTTAATAAATTGTTTTACATCTTGCTTAATTAGCATATCAACTCTTACTGTAGAATCGTTGATAATAGTGATATTGTCAACGGTACCCACGTTGATCCCTGTGAATCGAACATTATTACCTACCTGCAAACCGCTAACATTATAAAAAGTTGTTGTGAGTCTAAACACGGGATCAAATAGATTTTTCTGCTTGCCAATTATAAATATTGCACAAACAAAAAGTGTTAATCCACCTGCTATGAACATTCCTAATCGAACTTCATATTTTTCTGAGTGTGTATCCATTATCTATAAAATATAACTGTATTAAACTTTCTATTTCTTAATGTTACCAATTTGAATTGAACTCTTATTAATTTCCCTTAGGATTTAATTTTACTTAAAGAATGAAGCTATTTCCGGATCTGATGACTTTTCGAAATCTTCAGTTTTTCCTTCCATATAAACTTCACCCTCTGCCAACATGATAATTCGATCGGCTGTTCTCACGGCGCATTTGATATCATGTGTAATAATGATTGATGCGGTTTTATACTTTTCTTGAACGTCCAGAATAAGTGAGCTAATCTCATCTGATGTAACAGGATCTAGTCCTGTGGTAGGTTCATCATACAACATGATTATAGGATCCACAACAATGGTTCTCGCCAAACTTATTCTTTTCCGCATTCCACCTGAAAGTTGAGATGGCATTTTATGCAATGCGTCTGCCAGTCCAACATTTTCTAATACTTCTTCTATTTTCTCATCTCTTTCCTTCTGTGTAAGATTCTTTTTAATTCGCTTTAATGGAAATTCCATATTTTGCTTTACCGTCATCGAATCATACAGCGCTCCACTCTGAAATAGAAATCCAATTTTTTCTCGCATCTTACTCAGATCATTCTTGCTTAACGTTAACACATCCTTACCAAGCACGTTAATTGTTCCATCGTCGGAACTTAATAAACTAACGATGCATTTAATTAAAACAGACTTTCCTGTCCCTGACTTTCCTAACACGACTAAATTTTCATTATCAAAAAGTTTTAGGCTCAAATCTTTCAGTACCTCTTGCTTTCCAAAAGATTTCCTCAAATTATTTATTTCAATTACAGTTTTAACCTGTTGTTCCATTATTATTATTCTACAATTTATAATTATACATTTACTTATATCATCATATCTGTAATTTGTACTGCGATCACATCCACAACTATTACCAATAACGATGACAATACTACCGCTGAATTTGCAGCAAGTCCGACACTCTCAGTTCCTCGTCCGGCATTATATCCTTTATAACATCCTACTAAACCAATGACAGCACCAAAAAAGAATGATTTTATAACAGCGGGTATAAAATCTATGAACTCTACTTGACCAAATGCCTGAGAAAAGAATAAAACAAAAGAAACATCACCCTTAAGATTTACACCTGCCCAACTTCCTAAAATACCTAAAGCATCTGCGTATAAAATCAATAATGGAATCATCAATGTAGCAGCCAAGACTCGAGTTACAATTAAAAATCGAATCGGATTTGTAGACGAAACCTCCATCGCATCGATTTGCTCTGTAACCTTCATCGAGCCCAACTCTGCACCTATTCCCGAACCAATTTTGCCTGCACAAATCAATGCTGTGATTACTGGGCCCATCTCTCTAATCAAGGAAATTGTTACCATCCCTGGCAACATGGTAACCGCACCAAAATCGACAAGCACAGGTCGAGATTGAATAGTAAGTACTAGTCCCATGATGGCTCCGGTAATTGAAACCAATGGGAGCGACTTTAATCCCATCTGAAAACACTGATTAAAAAATTCTTTGAATTCAAAATCCCGTGAAAACGTTTCCCTAATAATATTTACGATAAATAAATATACGTCCGATAAATTTGTAAAAATACGATATGCATTATTCTTTTGATCGATACTCTTCTCCGTAAGCTTAATAGATTGTTTAGAGGTAAACTCTTTTACTCCAATCGCTGAATTAAATTTTTTCATAATATCTTGAATCTAACAAGACCATCATTATTTAAGAATTAATACACAATAATCTGCCCTAATTGCTAAAAAAAGAAGCACTCTTTATCTAACTTTCACAACAAAAATATTTACAAGACTTAGAGGAACTAACTGCTAAAAGTTGCTTCAATAAGTCTGCAGTGAAAATGAATCCATAAGCACATTTTCATAGTATAAAGAAAGGTATCCTAGGACCTAAAAATGTTACATAATTTTGGGATTAACTTACATTATTCACACATTTTGCAAAGCCAACAATGCATTTCAATAAAAACTTTAATTAAGTGCATATGTAATAAAATTCATGAATAAATTACAGTTTATATTGCCTTTACTAGCAACCAGCAAACCTTATAATAAACCTTTATTTTTCAATCGCACATTCTTGTATTTGCGTCGTGGCGACTCATCATTCAACTGGTTCATATCATTATAGGCATTCAAAAGTGATTTAGGTAATTCTCCTTTATATTCAATTTTATAAAATGAAAAACCATTGTATGGAATAACGGTATTTGCCTGGGCAATTTTTACTCTGCTCTCTACATTCTCTTTCTTAAAAAAGTTCATAAATCCGCTCTTCCTGTTTTCATTCAGTTTCTTAAACTCGGAATCCACAATTGAGGAGCCAATATATCTGCTACACTTTTCTTGGATTGTAAAAATCAGAGTGTCCTTCAACACTTTATTTAAATGCTGGACAAACTGAGCATCTTTAGCAGACATTTTATCAATTTTTTCAATATCGGATTCACTTAATGACTGCTCATCAATTTTATTTGTTAGTAAATAATACTTCTTCTTCGCCTCAAAAAATAAGATATATTCCTTCTCTTTTAATGAATAAAACTGCGGAATGATTGTAATGGATGCGGAAGGTGTCTTTTCTAAAAATTCAGCCATACGCTCAACAAACTTCTCTTGCTTATTAGTAAGAGAACTATTTCTCATATCCCAAGTTAAAGTCAGTGATTTTTCAATCTCAATTTCAGTGTTCTTTACTTGCATGCGATAAGAAGTAGTTGCTGGTTTAACAAATATATTCTTGAGAACATCTACGATTACATCTCGCAAATGAAATTTGGGATCATTCAAATTCCCCGAAATGGGAACTTCGTAGTCGATGACATTACCTCGTTCACGAACAAAAGCCATAATTAATCTCATGGGCAACCATTTTACATCCTTATTTCTTATTCTCTGCGTGATTCGAGGATCTACAATTATCAGATGATTGTCACTCTTAATATTAGCATTCCGAACCCGCCATTCACCTTTTAACTCTACGCTGCCCCTATCAAATGGAAATGAGGTTTGAGAAATGACATAGGGATTGAACATGGTTACCGGAATATTTTGCATCTGGTAATTAAGATCAAAATCACTGCTGTCCTTCGGGTTGATGCTTAAAGATACGGAACCGCTTCCAAATGGTTTTATGCCGGTAAGTAATTTTACATTTACTCTAACATTACTTTTATCTATTGAATCAGCAAGAATATTTAACGGATACATCCCAATAGAAAATTTCTCTGCAGTAGAAAAATCATTATATTTTATATTGCCATCATAAATAGCAAACCGATTTACTTTATAATGACTTCTGAAAAAATTCTTTGATAGCTCTCTTATATAATCTGCAATTTCAATGATTAAATTAAACTGTGCTTCTGAATTATCAGCTTCTTTTAGATTCGATCCATTTTGTCCGAAAATAGTTTGAAGATTATCTAAATAATCATACTTCTCATACTTAAAATAAGGTTTAGTAAGCGATATTGAATCATAATAGAATTTTTTTAGCTTAGGACTAATTACATTAATTGCGATAGCCAATTTCTCGAAAGAGGCATAATCTTCCTTTGGGTTTTTTCCGAAATGAAAATCAGAAATAATAATACTTCCAGAGGTAGTTACATTTTCTACTTTTTTGAATGTCCCAGATGATTTCAAATCAGCATCAAGGAATGCAGAAAAAGATCCATAATTTGTTAAATCCTTTAGGTACTGTTCAATTATATTTAAATCAAACTTTGTAACTACCACTGCCATTTTATAGTCTTTGCTATTTGTATTTAAAGCAAAGTCTCCCTGCATTCGTCCTGAGCCCATTCCAGATTCGAAAGAAAATTCAGTGGCAATAGTATCCGAATCCCATCTAATACCTGAACTGTGAATATTAACATTCTGAATAAAGTAATCGATTGGAATCAATTTATCTCGAAAATAAACTTTACCATCTTTTAAATTTACATCGAGCACATTAAAATGGACGGGGGGTTTGGTAGTATCTCGAGGCTCCTTCGGAGTAAATTTTTCTATTAAATCGTTAAAGTTGAATTTCTTTTTCTCTTGTATAATCGAAAATCGAGGCTGGTCTAAATCTAATTGTGTAATCTCATAAGTTTTAGAAAATAATTTATGCATGGAAAAATTTAAGCTAATCCCATCCGCAGAAAAGAAAACACTGTCACTCTCACTTTCCATCATCTTGATATTATTTAAATGAACGTAACCTGTAAATGGGTTTACATAAGCCATTTTCATTTCAATTTGACGACCCGTAAATTGCACATCGTATCTTTCAATTAAATACTTTGTAATAGGAGAAATAAATATAATAACGATTATAGGAACGCAAACTAATACCAAACCTACGATGAGCAGTGTTTTTCTTACCTTCTTATTTTCTTTAAAGTACTGCTTAATTTGAAAGGCCATCAGTAAATTCCATTTATTTCATTACTCTTGCTATCATTTGATTTGGCAAGATTCAATATTATATATTACAAATACTATGTGCCAAAAATTACACTTCCTCTTAACAAATCCATGTAAAATTTATTGAATTTTTACCTAAATAGAATATGATACACATCCACAATTGAAAATTTGCTATGCCCGTTAAAAAATTCAGCGTTGCAACCCATCTATAACTTAACCGCCAACATTTCCATAGAGTTAATTCCGACAATACTCTTTGTCTCCTTAATTTAATAAATACAAAGCAAAAATATATGAGGTTTAGATGTATATCCTTACACAATTATGTAATAAAGTTACATAATTCATATATTCTGCATAGAAAATTTCTGAGGATAGGTTTTCAGTTGATAACTAAAAGCAATTTAAGATCTCGATTATAAGTATCTAAAAATGTGTTTAGTCACTCATCCATTTAAAACTAATACCCACTGTTATGAACACTCTTGACAGCTCTTCCACTTGGATCATTCAAGTTTTGAAAAGAAGGATCCCATGCTAAAGCTTCAGGAGTACTACAGGCAACTGACTTTACCGAGGGAACACAAGCCGCTGCGGTTTCGCTTGGGAAATGTTCAGAGAAAATACTTCGGTAGTGATACTCTTCTTTCGACATTGGAGGGTGTACTGGAAAACGAAATTTAGCTTTTGCTAATTCTTCATCACTAATTTTTTCATTGGCAACTTTTTTCAACGTGTCTATCCAACCATAGCCCACACCATCACTAAACTGTTCCTTTTGTCTCCATGCAATGCTTTGGGGTAATAAATCTTCAAATGCCTTTCTTAAAATAAATTTTTCCATCTTCCCATCTTTCGCCATTTTATCTTCCGGATTTAATCGCATTGCGACATCCATAAATTCTTTGTCGAGGAAAGGCACACGACCTTCAACACCCCAAGCTGCCAACGATTTATTGGCTCTTAAGCAATCGTACAAATGTAACTTACCTAACTTGCGAACGGTTTCCTCGTGGAAAGCTTGCGCGTTGGGTGCTTTGTGAAAATACAAATAGCCTCCAAAAATCTCATCGGCGCCTTCCCCCGACAACACCATTTTTATTCCCATCGACTTTATAACTCTACCCAAAAGATACATCGGTGTTGATGCACGAATGGTAGTAACATCGTATGTTTCCAAATGATAAATTACATCTCGAATAGCATCCAATCCTTCTTGAATGGTGAAATGTATTTCATGATGAATGGATCCGATATGATCAGCTACTTTTTGTGCAGCAGCTAAGTCTGGCGACCCTTCTAATCCTACCGCGAAAGAATGCAACTGCGGATACCATGCCATTTGCGTATCTTTACTTTCAATTCGTTTAGCCGCATATTTTTTAGTGATGGCCGAGATGATGGATGAATCCAATCCACCTGATAATAATACTCCGTACGGCACATCACACATGAGTTGACGATGGACAGCTTGTTCCAATGCTAATTTCAACGCATCAATATTACTTGCATTATTTTTTACATTTTCGTAATCATTCCATTCACGTTGATACCATTTAACTGGTGTAGTACCTTCTTCACTGTATAAATAATGTCCAGGTAAAAATTCTTCGATTCGATTACAAATTGTTTCCAGCGCTTTCAACTCGGAGGCAACATAAAAATGTCCGAACTTATCCCATCCCATATACAACGGAATAATTCCCATATGATCTCTCGCGATGAGGTATGTATTTTTTTCTTCGTCGTATAAAGCAAAAGCAAAAATGCCGTTTAGCTCTTCAATAAACTTAGGCCCTTTTTCACGATACAAAGCGATAATCACTTCACAATCGGAGGCGGTTAAAAATTTATAATTTGGAAATCCAGCACGCAGCTCCATGTGATTATAGATTTCACCATTCACAGCAAGTACAATTTTTTTGTCTTCACTATACAAAGGTTGTTTACCGCTAGATGGATCCACAATAGCTAAACGTTCATGCGCCATGATCATATTGTCGTTGCTATACATCCCCGACCAATCGGGACCACGATGACGAATTTTCTTTGCCATCTCCAAAACTTGAGGACGCAATTCGGTGCTGTTGTTTTTGATGTCAAATACTGCTACGATGCCACACATACGATTTTGCTTATCTTATAAATTACGGTTGCAAAGGTAGGGAATTGGTGGATTGGTGGATTGGTGAGTTGGTGGATTTCTGCGCCCAGAAGTCTGTGCAACGCACTGTACTTCTGGGGTAAGTTGGCAAATTGGTAAATCTGTTGGGTTAGTGGGCCCGATAGCTATCGGGAGGTGTCGCGAGGCTTCTCGATACTTGATTGTTGCGCCCGCTGCTTAACGCTGCTTTCGCTGCGTTAAAATAAGAATTCATAATTGCAAGAAAAATAATATTAAGCTATAATTTCACTTTCTAACTAATAAAAAATTATTTATTTTTACGGAAAACATACCTACATGCAAAGTTTTCAATCCATCCTCGACTCTGTAAAAGAATTTCACGAAACTTTTGGACTCGATTACCACGAGCAACCAGAAGTACAAATCACTGATAAAATCATTGAACTTCGTCATCGTTTGATGGCTGAAGAAAACGATGAATATTTAGAAGCAGCAAAAGACAAAGACATTACATTAATTGCGGATGCTTTAGGTGACAAACTTTACATACTTTGCGGAACCATCATTGCGCATGGATTACAACATAAAATTGTTGATGTGTTTAATGAAATTCATAGAAGCAATATGAGTAAACTCGATGAAAATGGACAACCTCTTTACCGTGAAGACGGGAAAATCATGAAGAGTAATTTGTATTTCTTACCGGATATAAAAGCGATATTGAATAATTGATAGGGTTGGCCTCGAGAGCCTCAGCCAACGTCGAGAGCCTCAGCCAACGTCGTTTTATTTATCCGCTGCCCGAGGGAACTCGCGGGCAGCATATTGGCTGGCTTCGCCATCTCCCCTCGACTCCGCTCAGGGAGCACTCCCCTCTCCTACTCTCCTAACTCCCATCTCCCTCCCGATAGCTATCGGGACTCCTACATTCCCATTTTAAATTTCACTCTTTCCACATCTTTTCGGTACTCCTCCACCGTTAGATCGGATAGCGAATATAAAATTGCTTTGGTATAATATTCAATAGCATCTTCCCACTTGGCTTGACGTTCGTAGAGCTTTCCAAAAAGACCATAAATTTTGTCTTTATCGATACCAGGAACTTCCAAAGCTTTATTCAAAACGGCCACCGATTCGGTTCCTTTATCCATCCGTAAAAGCAATTCTCCATAATCGTAATACAGATCGGGATAAGACGCTGCGTGACGCATCCCAATTTTAAAAGCTTCTTCGGCCGATTGATAGTCTTTTAGGTTCAACATCAATATCTTACCGTACATTGCTTGCGCTCTTCCATGCTCTGGTTGACGAGCTAATAAAACTAACAACTCGCTCAAAGCTTCGACAGTCTGGCCTTTGTCCAGATACTGTTGAATTACAATAAGTTGTTGTGAATTTGTGTCTGCCATTGGGGAACGGACCTAAAAGATCCAATTACTCAGGTGTAAATTTCGGTTGTTTAGAGGAGGAAACCCCTAATACATGGTAAATAATAGGTGGTTCGTGGTAAAAAAATGAATTTAAAGGGTGAAACTAGAGTTTAGATGTCTTTTGATAAAGGTTATTACTTAATCTGAAATACTTAAAGGAGAAAAATAAAATGCGATATCGACCTAGCTATTTTCAACACTATAGGCACTAAAGATCACAAGAGAGCACAACAGATGAAACGTAAAATGTGTGAGAGGACTATGATTGCAGCATGTTTGCAAATTAACTCAGTATCTAAAGTGTTAAATTTTCTTCGAATTCATCCAAAGAAAAATAGAGTTTAAAAAAGCGAAGAAAGTGACTCCCGCTTGTGTTTCGAGTGTATCCTCGTTGAAGAAGGAACCCATAGCGATGATGAGAAAGGCGAGGTAAATATAATTTTGTTGATGAAAGGCATGTCGCAAAGCAAAAAGTAAAACGAAGATAAAAAACAATAATCCCGGCCATCCAAAAGCAACACCGAAACTTAAATACTGATTGTGTGCTCGCAGCCTCCACTCTTTTGCTAAATTGGAATACATCTCATCATACATTGCTTGAAAAGCATTCGGGACATCTCCCGTGCCTACACCGGTAAGCGGATACTTCTGAATAATATTTTTTGAAGCTTTCCAATATTCTAATCGTTGCGCTAATGAATGTCCGTTAGCGTCGTTGCTGAAATGATAATTTCGATATTCTGATGCTAATTCTTTTAGACGATACTGAATACTACTGCGTCCTTCTACCGCTTCAGAAGTAGGAAATCCTCTTTCAATAAGTAGTACATCCTCCTCCGACAATTGTTGAATACCTGCAGCATCCTTTGATAAATTTTTAAAAGTGAGGTAACGCATTAACGTTACTAACTGCATATGGCCTTGCTGATCGAGATCCCAAACTCTTTGTGAGCTACGTGTCATCCAAGCCGTATCCATTTCACATTCGCTATACTGCCTCCACACTAACCTACCTTCCTCCACATCTTGTCTCGACCAATTGTTTTGATAAACATTTCCACGTGCAGTGAATTTCAATTGAGATTTGGTTTCTACATCGTACGCTTGAATGGACTTCACAAAAATGGTATCGTAACTTTTCCATCCGGCAAATAATACCATCAACAAAAAAATAGATGTTGCCATTTTCACGCCCTTATTTTTATTCATAAATCCAAAATAAAGAATAGCTACTGTGAATAAAATGACCAGCAATAAAATTCCCGTGATAGATTGCAATAAAATCAGAAAATAAATACACCAGCTCATCAAAGCTACATATCCTATTCTTAATAGTATCGACTTCGATTCATTCGCATAGTATACACTCATCACGATGCAAACATCCATCAATAGACTTAGTCGAATATGAGAGATGAAAACACTTAAGTCGCGGAAGTCGTGTACTTCTTTTCCAGTCCAACCTTGGCAAGTTGCCCAGCCTGTGACCGTAGACACCAAGACCCCTAAAAAGAGAAAGTGAAATAAAAGACGGACCTGCTTCTCCGTTAGTCGTGGGCCGGCAGCGATGAGTAAGGGCATAAGTAAAAGAGGAAGTTTTACGATGATGTCTTTCATCGCATACTTGAAATCGGAAGTATTCCATAATCCCAATATATGCATTAAGAACAAACCTACTAACAACCAAAAAATAGTTTGCTTGGTGGCGAATTGAAGTCGTGATTTTAAATTTCCGGCGAGTAACCATCCACCCGCCATAGTGAATTGCCCTAAACTCATTCCTAAATTCCACAGTGGCATCGAAAAAGCAGTTAAGATCACACCGAAAAAAAAGATAGCGGCGCCTACTCTATGAACTATTTTCA
>JBJXGU010000215.1:0-3285 GCA_046160245.1 Bacteroidia bacterium | reverse complement strand
CCACAACCTGCAAACAAGTCCAGAACAACTTGTTTTTCAGTTATTTTAGGCTTTAAAGTCTTATTTATGTAATTAACGTACTCCATATTTTATAGTCTTACAAATATAGAGAATAATGCTAAAAAATTTGTCCTAAAAATGGTAGTGAGTTGTCAAGATGATTATGATTTTGGGTCTGTCTGCTCAAGTTAGCGGAGTGGTTGTATTGGGGTAGCAGATAACGGCCGGTATTGCCGAAGGCGGTGGTATTTCTTATTCATCAGCCTGGCGCTGATTACCTTTAAAACTCTGATTTTGATATTTTACTTAATGCTTGTTAGAGCAATGTCCACCTATAAACAACAGTTGAATAGCGATTTGCAGCTGACGTTCGCTCCTCACGCCCCGCTTTTGGCAATACCCCTGTTATGCCCAGTGCTTTCATCTTATTTATCCTCTTTACTAAATGCTATGTCGAGCACAAAAAATGGTTTAGAGCCATCTGTAGGTATAAAAGATATAGTTGAAATAGCTAACCGATAGTACGGTTCAAAGTTGTCGAAAATTTTTCCGATGCACTTTTGTGTTCCTTTTTGTTTACCCTTTGAGTATTCCGTCTCCCATTTGTCATCCATTATTGAACTTGTGTCAGTGAAAATAGGATGAACCATATTTAGTATTCTCCCATATTCCATCTCAGCACTTTCTTTGTTGGAAAAGAAATATTGACACTCTAAAATCATAGGATGTTTAGTAGAGTCTTCTTGTCCGCCTTTTTCGGTTGTTAGAAAAGCGTTACCATAAATCAACATGACTTGAATTGAGTCAGGGTTAGATTTAATAAGACCTTTGTCTGCTGTAATACCTTTGAAAAAAGTTGTGGGTGGGTAGTCATTGAAAGAAGTGTCTGTTAAAATAAATCTCTTATCATTTACAATTATTTCACGAAGGTCTAAACGGAATTTGTCGAGAGGAAGGTTGTAAAAAATATTCTCAACAATAGGATGAACTTGTCCGGTCTGCTCGTCAGTCGATTGATTCGTTTTCTGGGCTTGAGGATTTTTAGTCTTAAAGTTACAAGCTGTCAAAGCTGATGTCAAGGTCGTAATAATTAAAATTAAAAGCGTTTTCTTCATTGTCTCACCGTTTTTATGTTGTCTGTTGTATCGTCCTAGCATTGGGCATAACGGCAAGTATTTGCGTAGGCCGGGACATAGAATTCCATCAGCCCGGTGGCAAACACCCTTTTGAAAACCGATTTTAGTTCTTTGTTGAATTTCTTTTAGTACAAAGTCAGCCTAGACTTTTGCCTGGCAATGTTTTGATGCCTGGCTTTACTATCTCCAGCCCAGCTTACGCAAATACTCCTGTTGGGCGCTGTACTATTTTTTATAAAATCTTTGCCTAATTCCATTGTACTCAACAACAGTAAACGTGTCTGCAAGTGTAAGTATTTTCTCCGATAATAGCTTGATCAAAATCTCGCCAGCAAAATTTGGAGTATTACTCTTTTCTCTAAAGTATACAACTGAAGGTGGGTTAATGTGCGAGTATCTAAATATTAGTTCGCCGTAGTCGCTGTCAAAAGTTAAAATAATCAACCCATCACTAATTGCCATTCGCATTACCTCCTCATCGGAGATACCCGGTGTTGTATCAGCTATGCTTTTAACATCATATCCGTTATCACGCAATATCTTTATACTCGGCCAAGGAAAATTCTCATTTGCCAAAAACATAGTCTATGCAGAAATTGGAAAATATAGTTCTTGCTGAATACAATCCTTTAAATAAGCAAAAACAGCTCTCAATGAATTAGAGCTAATTGTCGGATAAGACTCAAGGATTTGTTGCTCTGTCCAGCCCGAAGAAAATAACTCAAGAATAAGTTCTACAGAAATCCGAGTTCCTTTAATTGTAGGCTTTCCAAGCAGTATATTCTTGTCTGACACTATGTATTCTTGCCAATTCATATCACAATATACAACTTTTTGAGGTCAGATGTATAGCGCCCAACGGTCAGGTATTTGCGAAGCTGTGGACTTTGGAAAACATCAAGCCCGGCTTGGAATGCTTAATAAAACCAGAGTTTCTAATTTTAGTGCGATTTCGTTTAGAACTAAATCAGCCCTTGACAACTGATGAAAAGAGATTTACTGATGATGTTTGCAGCTCATGCCACAGTTTCGCAAATACCCCTGTTGGCGGTAGTTTAATTATTTGTATAAAATTGTTTGATAATCATTATCCTATCTTTAAACGGTTTCCAATAAATGCCTGAAAACTCGGCTGCCAATCCCATACCAGTTACTAGAACAAAAAAAGTTACCCCCCATTATCCATTATCCCAAAAATCCTTAAAAAGTACATTATCCAAAACAATAAACTTAAACTATCCATCAAAATAAGACCTTTAATCTTAATCTTATAATCTCTTTTTTCTTCTACTGAAAAGTTGACATTGCCTGATATTCCGCGCTTTATAATAAGCCCGAACCATAAAAACAATAGAGAATAGACACTCATTAATGAAACTCCAAAAACTTCACCAATTCCGAATACAGCAAAGATAGATGTTCCTATTGGCGCAGAAATAGTAATTATAACAATAGCGGTTCTCAATAGTTTTCTTTCAATTTCTAACGAAACGACTGAATCAAAAAAAACTACCCGAAATTGGTGTCTAAACGCAAAAAAGGTAATTAATCCAATAAACCACACGTCCAACTTATGGTTTGGATCTATATCGATGTGGCGGCGACTATAAAAAAGAATGCAATTAATAAGTATCCCAGCTGTGCTGGCTATAAAAGATATAATTATACCTTTAGGTAGTACGTTCATGTTTTGGGGATTTTACTAAAAAACAAAGCAGCCCAGGAAGCAAAGGAAGCAATAAATAGTAGCCTGTATTATACTGTGGGAAAATATATGTTTGTAGGATTGAGAGGATTCCACCAATAGTAAAAGAAAATATGCAAATGACAGAGTTTCCTCTACCGAGGAAAGCAGCAATGGTTGTCAAGCCTAGAACTGCTAGCATACCCAATACGCCCGTAAATGAGTTTGCCAGATCAGTAAGCAAAAGGGAAACCGAAATGGCTACTACTGTTATTACTATAACTGAATAGTTTGTAAATTTATCTGATAAATTCTTTTCGTGTTCTTTTGCATTTCTTTTAACTTCATTCTGAAGTAGAGTCGAAGTAAGCAGTAATGATGTATCTGCCGTAGAAACAAATGCTGAAATTAAGCCGATTGCAAAACTTATTCGTACAAACTCAGGCCATACATTGTTGCTTTTCG
>JBJXGU010000214.1:0-8751 GCA_046160245.1 Bacteroidia bacterium | reverse complement strand
TAATTCGCAAAATACTTCAACAACTCAGTAATCTTTTTCTTAAGTTCAGTACGTTTAACAATGAAATCTAAAAAACCATGTTCGAGGAGAAACTCGGAAGTTTGAAATCCTTTTGGAAGGTCTTTGCCGATGGTTTCTTTTACCACCCTTGGACCCGCAAAACCAATTAAGGCGCCCGGCTCGGCAATGTTTAAATCGCCCAGCATCGCGAAAGATGCCGTAACTCCACCCGTAGTGGGATCAGTCACAAAAGAGATGTAGGGAAGTCCGGCAGCTGAAAGTTGAGTGAGCATTGCGGACGTTTTCGCCATTTGCATTAAAGAATACGCCGCTTCCATCATGCGAGCACCGCCCGATTTAGAAATGATCATGAATGGCGTTTTGTTGAGGATGGAATAATTAATAGCTCTCGCAATCTTTTCTCCCATCACCGAACCCATCGAACCACCAATGAATTTAAAATCCATACATGCAATGGTAAGTGGCATACCGTTTACTTTTCCGGAAGCTGTACGAATGGCATCCTTTAAACCGGTTTTTTTCTGCGTATCTACTAAACGAGAAACGTATTCTTTAGTATCCACAAATTTAAGCGGATCACCTGAAGACATATTCGCATTGAACTCTTCAAATTCGTTGTTATCAAAAAGGATGGCGAAGTATTCTTCAGATCCAATGCGATCGTGATAATCGCATTTTACACAAACCCACATATTCTCTTCGTGTTCTTGTGAGGGAATGATGGATTTACAGGAAGGACATTTATGCCAAAGGCCTTCCGGTGTTTCCTTCTTTTCGTGGGAAGCCGTAGTAATACCTTCTTTAATTCTTTTGAACCAACTCATGAATCGTGTTTTACGAAATTAAGAATTCGAAAATGAAATTTCCTCTTACTATGCAATCGTTACTTCTTTTGATAAATACACATCTTGAATGGCATTTAATAGTTGGACTCCTTCGTTGAAAGGTTTTTGGAAGGCTTTGCGTCCGGAGATGAGTCCGTGTCCACCCGCACGTTTGTTCACGACAGCGGTTGTCACTGCTTCCGACATATCACTTGCGCCTTTACTTTCTCCACCTGAATTAATCAATCCCATGCGTCCCATGTAATTGTTCGCAATTTGGTAGCGACATAAATCGATAGGGTGGGAGGTAGTTAATTCATCATACACTTTTTTATGTGTCTTTCCGAATTTCACAGCATTGTATCCACCATTATTTGTTGGCAATTTTTGTTTGATGATATCTGCTTGGATGGTTACTCCTAAGTGGTTAGCTTGTCCAGTTAAATCAGCAGATGTACTATAATCAACACCATCCACTTTGAATGCATTGTTACGCGTATAACACCAAAGAATAGTTGCCATTCCTAATTCATGCGCGCGCTCAAAAGCTTGTGCTACTTCCACAATTTGTCGAGATGATTCTTCCGATCCAAAATAGATGGTAGCACCCACAGCAGTAGCTCCTAAATTCCAAGCCTCATCCACAGAACCAAACATAATTTGATCGAACTTATTTGGGTAGGTTAAAAATTCATTGTGATTAATTTTTACAATGAACGGAATTTTATGCGCGTATTTACGAGACACGGAAGCTAACACACCATAGGTAGAAGCTACCGCATTACATCCGCCTTCAATAGCCAATTTCACAATATTCTCAGGATCAAAAAACATTGGATTAGGAGCGAAAGAAGCGCCGGCACTATGTTCGATACCTTGATCGACAGGAAGGATACTTACATAGCCAGTATTCGCCAATCTTCCATGATTATAAATAGCCTGCAAACTTCTCAACACTTGGTTAGAACGATTACTTGGAATAAAAAGACGATCAACAAAATCACCACTTGGGAGGTGAATATTTTCCTTTGAGATGGTTTTGCAAGTATGGTTAAGTAGGAGTTCTGCGTCGGCTCCGAGTAGTTCAGTTATTTTGCTAATGGACATAATTATTTGTTTTTGAGCGTACTATGGCTAATTTACCCTATTTTAAGAAGTACAAATCTAAGCAAAATCGAGATAATATTAGATTTTAGTTGTCAAGATTAAAGATTGAGTTACATAATCATTGCATTTTTGAACATTATAGACACTATAGTTCACTAAAATGCACTAGAGATTTTATCGTTTGCTCTCTGAATTAAGGATAGTAATAATGTTTATAAATGGAATTGATTTATATTTGTTTGCAACAAAAAAACATCTCCTATGAAACGTATCATACTACTAGCATTTTTTAGTTTAGTTATTTTTAAGTCTGCCGCTCAGCCTGCCTTTGCCTGGGCAAAGTCGATTGGCAATGGTGGATCTGATGAGTATGTAACCGGAATGAAAATTGACAATAACGGATTTATTTACATCACAGGATTTTTTAGTGGAACGTTGGATTTCAATCCTGGAACTGGAACCAATAATTTGACCAGCAATGGAGCCACCGATATTTTTGTTGCGAAGTATAGCTCAGCAGGAGCTTACCTATGGGCTATAAAAATTGGTGATACAGGATTTGACGAAGGAAACGATCTTGTGATCGATGACTCCTCCAATATTTACATCTGTGGTTATTACAATGGAAATCCCGATTTTGATCCAGGTCCAAACACTCGTTATTTGGGAGCTAATGCACTCAATAATGCGTACTATTTAAAACTATCATCGAATGGTACCTACATGAGTGCCGCAGGTTATAATAGTCCCAATTATGAAATGGCTCGAGCCATTGCTGTCGACGCAGCGCATAATGTATATGTAACCGGCGCTTGTCAAGCGCTCACGATAGGAACGACACCTGTTGGGACTAAAGGTGGCTTCGATGTTTTTATAACCCGTACCAATGCAAACGGATCTTTGCAATGGGTTCGAGAAGTAGGAGGCAGTGGTGATGATAACGTAGTGAGTATGGACCTTGACAATCTTGGAAATTTATTTCTTTCTGGTAATTTCTTCGGAACCGATTTTGATGTAAATCCCACAGCTGCTGTATATACATTCAGTGCCGGGGGGCCTAATACAAATGCCTTTTTACTAAGTATGTTTGTCACAGGAACATTTAATTGGGGAAATAATTGGGGTTCAAATTTAGTGGACGACTATGGCGAAGCAGTAACTGCGGCTTCAAATGGAGAAACCTTTCAAGCTGCTAATTTTGGATATTCAATTGAGTCGATTGCCTTTAGAGATGCTACTGGTGCAGGAGTCTGGGGCGTTCCATCTACAGGTGCCACATTTTTAAGTGTTCAGTCAATGGATTGTGATGCATCTTATAATGTTTACATGGCAGGAAATCTTGTTGGAAGTATGACCTGGAACGGACCGTCTTTAGGTTCTTCTGGATCAAATGACATCTATGTGGCTAAATGGAATGGTCTATCTACACAGCAGTGGCAGTTTCGACTGGGAGGTGTTGGTTCCGATGCTGCATATGAAATAGCCATCGGTCCAAGCAACACGGTTTTTATTGCTGGAACCTTTAGTGGTAATGTTGATTTTAACCCATCTAGCGCAACCAATACATTATCCTCAGTAGGTGGTACGGATATGTTTATGATGCGCCTTGGTGCAACAACCGTTGGATTGGATGATCCGTTATTTGTTTCTAATTCGTTCTATGCTTATCCTAATCCTGCAACCGATATTCTTACTGTTTCCTTTGCGAAAACGGCGATGATTGAAAGTACATTGCGACTGTTTGCCATGGATGGAAAATGCGTTATTTCTAAAGAAGTTTCGGCTAACAACGATCAAGAGTATGAGTTGGATGTTTCGAGTTTACCAGCTGGAATGTATATTTTGGAACTACAACAAGGAGAAAAAAATGAACAACAAAAAATAGTAAAGTTTGAATACTAAAGAGTAATTAAACTTTACGCTTTTCGTGCTTGATTAACGACTTATATTTTACCTGTATTGACCAGCATGTCAAGCCCGCTTGGATGTGGTGAAAATTCAAACTTAATTTTGCGAAAAAATGTATCGCTTCAGCCAAAAACTCATTTTGAACCCCTGCCAGCGGCAGGCAGGCACCGAGAAACGGAGGAGCGGAGAAGCACTGAGAAATTTGACTACTTAAATATTCATCTTCAGATTGAATAAATATAAAAGGTAGTAAGGTTTTCATTATGGCATTTAGTTTTTAATAGCCAAAAAACACTCAGTGAAACTCAGTGTAATCCGTGACTCAGTGGTAAAAAAACCAATTTTTCCGAAGACGAAATTCAAATTTTAAAAACGCTAAAAACTCCCTTTATTCGCTAACACATCTAGCACACTTAAATATGATTCAAATTCAAATTTATACCCGAAGACTTGATTGTATTTTTCCAAAACAATATTTTTTTCTTGAATCGATCTTAAAGAATCAAGTTGACGAAAATCAACATCAACGGGTTGCTCATTGTAAGTTTCCACACGTCCTTTAAACTTCAACTTCTTCAATAAAAACAATACTATTTTTTGATTGAAATCGATTAGGTGAGTAGGTTCTTCATCATAAATCGTAAACAAATCATCTTTGAAATAATTGAAAAAAGCAGATGTATTGTATGCCGAAAAAATGGCGCCTTTATGTACTCTTGTCCAGGGTTGCTGGTAACTTATTTTGATGTCTTTAATGGCTGTTTTTACACCACCCGTATGTTCTACTGGAATGGACAAAGATTGCACACCATTCGCTCCTAAAAGATAAGTTCGGTTTCGTAACGTTTGCTTTTGCCAGACTTCGTTTTCATCTACATAAATCACATCAGCCTCCATTATCAGAGACAAATATTCACGCAATGGTAAATAATGTGAAGAAATAAGAACGCTCTTTGTTGCTACTATGGTCATTACTTATGCAACATCAAAGATACTGTTTCGGTCACAACCAAAGCAGTATTAGTCATTGTTGTAATGAATCACATTCATCAATCGACTCCAACGAATTTTAGAGAAGAAGGAACCGTTAGTATCCCACGACATCCAAATAAAAACTGCCTTTCCTACAATATGATCTTCGGGAACAAATCCCCAAAAACGAGAGTCGGCGGAGTTATGTCGGTTATCACCCATCATGAAAAAATAATCTTGTTGGAAGGTATAGGAAGTGGTAACCTTTCCGTCGATCTTAAACGTAGTTCCTTCAATTTCTAGTTGATGTCCTTCGTAAGTGGTAATAACACGTTTGTAAATATTGATATTTTCATTGGTCAAGGTTATTGTCACGCCTTTTTTAGGAATATAAATTGGACCGTAATTGTCCATGTTCCATTTCAACTGAGGATCGAATGGATAAATATAGTCTTCGTATTGTCCTTGTGGCATCGACATCACTTGCAAATTGCTCACATTGGGTAATGCTTTTAAATTACCAGCCGCTTCTTGTGTTAAGCAATAACGGTATTCGCCTAATTGATAAGCGGGACCGCCATCAGTAACATCATTTTTTCTGAGGACGCGTTCACTCAAACCACTTCCTGTCGTTTTAATATCATACACATACTGACTTTTGCGAGGCTGCATGGCCTTTTTTCCATTGATGTATAAAACGCGATCTTTCACTTGCAACGTATCACCACCAATTCCAACACAACGCTTAATGTAATGGGTTTGCTTGTCGATGGGTCGATCATCCTCCATAGGATAATTGAAGACCACGATATCATTATTTTTTACATCCGAAAATCCAGGCAAACGATAGTACGGAAGTTTCCAGGCTTCTGAATAGGATTTACCACCGATAACAGGAATCTCTTGATGCATAAATGGAATGGAGAGGGGAGTCATAGGAGTACGAGCTCCATAATTCACTTTACTCACAAATAAGAAATCGCCTACCATTAACGTTTTTTCCATGGATGGAGTAGGGATGGTAAATGCTTCGATGAAAAAAGTTCGAATGATGGTTGCTGCGATTACAGCAAAAAGAATGGCATCAAGCCACTCTCTAGTTTTACTTTTTCTACCGCTACTTTGCCAAAATTTCCAGTTCATAGTTAGTATTTTCTAATTGACGAAATTAACAAATCAATTGTTTTAATTACATTTATTCTTGCTTTCGTTCCCCGAAGAGTACATCCGCCATTCCGAAGACTCCAATTTTACCGCTTAACCATTCAGCTGCAAGTACTGCTCCTTGTGCAAATCCGTCTCGATTAAACGCTTCGTGTACAATACTGATTTTATCGATGGGCGATGTCCAGGTGACTTCATGCATACCTATGACTTCGTTTTCACGAATGGAACGAATCGATAATACGTTTTTTTCAGGAGTATTGTTTCCTTCCAGTAGCACCCAATTTTTATATTGGTTATGGGTTTGTACCAGATCATGTGCTAAGGTAACCGCGGTACCACTTGGTTTATCCAGTTTTCTAGTATGATGCGTCTCTTGCAGGAAAGGTTGGTATTGTGGATGTTCTTCCATCCAAGAGGCTAACTGCTTGCTGAGCTCAAACATAATGTTTACGCCCACACTAAAGTTAGTTGCCGTCAATAAACTTCCCTTTTCGTTCACAAATCGGGACTGAACCTCCTCGTATTGATTGTGCCAACCTGTAGTGCCCGAAACTACAGGAATACCCGCTTCTAAACACCAATATAAATTCTCAACAACAGCATCGGGCTGCGTAAATTCAATGACGATATCGACTTTTTTAAGATCCTCTATTGAATAATCAGCACGATTGAGATGATTGATTTCAAAAACAATTTCATGTCCTGCTTGACGAGCGGCGGATGCTGCAGCCATACCCATCTTTCCAGTCCCAATCATTGCTATTTTCATACCTCTACTTTAGAAATGCAAAGAAAGCGAAAGTCCGGCACTTGAGGAATATGGACCCATCTGCATGACAGGAGTCACTTGCAAACTGAGGTTATCGTCGACATTGAAAGTAAACAAATGAGCGTCAACATGAGCATCAATGATATTCAGAACGTAGACTAAAGTTAATCCAATCACAGACAAATCACGGTTTCGACGATAAAATTCACTTAACGATCTCAAATTATCTTCCGAATAAATATCAGCATATTCATCGACTGTAGTGGGATCGTTATCGTATCGTTTTAAGAGAGCATTATCAAACTTCTTAAAGTTATCGTGATTGAATTTTATCAAATAACCCATCCCCGCAAAAGCAGCGTAAATAATTGGAACTTTCCAAGTTTTGCGATTATACACTTGACCAGCTCCGGGTAAATAAGTCGATAACAAGGTTGCCTTTCTTACCGAGTGAACTTTGGGCGAATCGACAAATTGTATAGGAGCTTGAGTTTGGTTGAGGACGCTGTCGGTTTTAAACGGAATAGTATCGGGTTTCACATCGTCATGTCGAACGAGCGTGGTATCTAAAACGATGTTTTTAACTACGGTATCTATTGTTGGTGTTTGTGCTTCCGCTAACAATGAAAAAAGAAGAGACATTACCAATAACAAAACCCCTCTAACCTGGAATGGGAGGGGAAATGCTACAGTCAAATATCTTTTTGTTTTACTAATCAAAATCTAATAAATCCATCAAACGGTTTAAATCATCATTGCTAAAATAATTGAACATGATTTGTCCGCTTCCGTTGTCTTTATGCTTTATTGCCACTTTCGTCTCGAAACGGTGTTCCAATCGATCTTCTAAGTTTCGCACTTCAATAGCCCAAGAGGCATTTCCTTTTTTATCTTTTCCTTTTTTCTTAGGAGAACTTTGACGCACTAAATCTTCCACTTTACGTACCGAAAGATCGTTTTCAATAATGTCATTGAAAATTTTCAATTGCATTCCAATATCATCTACCCCTAAAATAGCTCTGGCATGTCCCATGGTAATACGTCCGTCACGAATAGCAAACTGCACTTGCGGTGGAAGTTTCAACAATCGCAAATAGTTTGTCACGGTGGATCTTTCTTTACCCACACGTTCACCCAATGCTTCCTGTGTTAGGCTACATTCTTCGATGAGACGTTGGTAACTAATTGCAATTTCAAGTGCATTTAAATTTTCACGTTGAATATTTTCAACCAATGCCATTTCCAACATCGACTGATCATTGGCAGTACGCACATAGGCAGGAACAGCCGTAAGTCCGGCTAAGCGAGATGCTTTATAACGTCTTTCACCACTGATGATCTGATAGCGATCGTGGCTCATTCTACGGACTGTAATGGGTTGAATAATGCCTTGTGTTTGGATGGATTCAGCCAACTCTTTTAGCGCTGATTCATCAAATTCGGTACGAGGTTGAAAAGGATTTGCTTCAATTTGATTCAGTGGAATTAATGAAACTCCGCCCGGACTTGGTTTATTCGATGTGTTATCACTGATCGGTTGTCCAATCACAGCCGACTCTTGATCGGTCGCGTTGTTTCCTTCTAGCAATGCACTAAGTCCTCTCCCTAACGCTGATTTTTTCGTTGACATAATTTATTCCTTTATCAAAAATTAGTTCTCTGATATTTTTAATTTATCCATCACCTTTTCGGTCAGCACTTTTTCTTCTGCCGACATTCTTGTCATGTTATTCTTTTGAAGAATTTCACGAGCAAGGTTTAGATAATTGATAGCTCCTTTACTTGCGGCATCGTGCATAATGATGCTTTCACCAAAACTTGGAGCTTCTCCTAATTTGGTGTTGCGTTGAATGATGGTATCGAAAACGATATCCTGGAAATGTGTCTTAACTTCTTCTACTACTTGATTACTCAAGCGCAAACGCATATCGTACATGGTTAACAGAATTCCTTCAATAGCTAAATCTGGATTTAATCGGCTTT
>JBJXGU010000213.1:0-8068 GCA_046160245.1 Bacteroidia bacterium | reverse complement strand
GGGTGTCCTTTACCATCACCGGCATGACAAGCGCCACAACTTGACGCCACGAAAATAGATCCTAGTCCAGTACTCGCTGTAAAGATGCGCGCATTAAACGCATTATCTCCACTTAAAAATTGAGCGCTTTGATTGTGCGTTAAGCCCTCCACAGGACCATCCAGAATTTCATCGTCGGCAGGAGCTTCAGGCCCCAGCTTCTCACAAGAATTCAAGGAAACCATCGATCCTACCAATAGAAATAATACGATTAGATGTTTTTTATTGATTACACTTTTCACTTTTCTCAACCCTATTTAAAATTTGACTCAACAAATATACAAAATTAGACAAGTCTAATAAAATAAGTTTAGTTTTTATTACTTTTGATACTTATTCCACATGAATCCATGCGATCTTTAACCGAAGAAAATTATTTAAAAGCCATTTATCGGATCTCCTTAAACAGAAAACTAAAGATTTCGCCCACTGCCATTGCCGACGAAATGGGCGTAAGTGCTGCTTCTGTCATTGATATGATTAAGAAGCTCAGTGAAAAAAAGCTGATTTCATATGACAAAGTAAAAGGAGCAAAGCTTTTAGAGCGCGGGCAAAAAGAAGCCGTAGCCATTATCCGTAATCATCGTTTGTGGGAAGTTTTCTTGCTAGAAAAACTTAATTACTCATGGGATGAAATTCACGACATAGCTGAACAGCTCGAACACGTGAAACATCCCGAGTTGGCCGACCGTCTCGATGCATTTTTAGGGCATCCCGAATATGATCCACATGGCGATCCTATTCCTAAATCGAACGGAGAGATTCCGACCACCGTGAAAACGCTGCTTTCAGAAATTGAAATTGGAAAAAGTTGTCGGGTTGTTGCTGTAAAAGATACGTCTTCCGTTTTCCTACAATACCTCGAGCAACTTTCTGTGAATATTGGAACTAAAATTAAAGTACTGGATATTGTTCCTTTTGATAATTCGATATTGCTTCAAATTGGAAAAGAAATTAAAACTACCGTAAGCAAGAGGTTTGCGGAAAGTTTGCTTGTGGAATAAGGGAATTTTGTTTGAGTGCTTCTGTAGTTTAGGCCAAAGAAATACAGGAAACTATAAAAATATTGTATTTACGCTTTTGCCTTATCCTTCTTTGAGATGATGCTTACATGCGCCTCTTTATTCTTCATCAAATTTAAACCATAAGTATAATTTGTAGAAAGGATAACATCGTTACAATCGAAATGCTTTATGCTACCATCCTGTACAAGTGCAATTACCCAGCATGTGTTTTGGTGCATTCCATAATCGATGATAAAAAGAGCCTGCCCGCTGCCAAGAGGTGTTTCAACCAAGATAGAAGGATTTAATTGATGAATCATTTTACGGGAATTTACAAAATTAAGTGTTGCTCGTTCTGATTCTCTTAAGTGAAAAGTTTTACGTTTTGGTACTTAGAATTTATGCAAGCTCGTTTTAAAAATCTTTAATTAGCTTTCAAACTACATACATTTTTTTTACACCCTTATTTCCGATTGGTATTTATTTTCTACTTTTTTATGGGAAAGGGGAAGAGTTGAAGCTGTGATCGCTTAAAATAAGTTTTACTTGTGTTCCTGCAGAATTGTTGTTTGTTTGTTTAAAATAGGCAAACCCTATCATCAACACGATTCTGCGTTACAGCTATACCAGCTTCAACTACTTTTCCCCTTTTTATCTTCCAAGTATTTTCCTTCTCCTATGCTGGATCCATCTTCGTACATGTTAGTTATTAGCAAACCTATATCATTAGTGCCATAGTCAACAAGTACTTTCATTTGAAGTGAAATACTTAAAATTGTGATTTGAATTATTCTACTTCTACTAAAGCATCACGCATCGTTTTTACTTTGTCGTGATCAGCTTTAATCAGTGCGTGCTGTGCATTCAGTAGGGTTTGTTGTGCAGCAGAGATGTCTCCTATATTATTTCTTAATGCTTTGTTGTAGGTGTCAACGGCTACGTCTTCGCCATATTCGCAAGAGTCGAGAATTGCTTTACGGTCTTTACCGGTGAGTGCTGCCTTTACATCCATCCATACACGAAAAAACTTTCCTGATGTCATGGTTCCTTCAGCTACTTCTCCGCCTAACCTTGTTACTTCACTTTCTAGTTCTTGTTTGCATTTGCGACTCGTTGAAATAAACTTTGCAAACAACGATTTTAGCTCTTGCTCATCGGTTTCTTTAGATGCTGTTTCGTAACCTTCAATTCTATCGTTATTGATGGTGATCAGTGTATTTAACACTTCAATTGCTTTTTCCTTTTCCATTTTTTGTGTTGTTATTTATTTAATATTTTTTGGGCGTTACGGGAGCTGTTGGCTTGGTGGGTGTGGTGGGTGTTGTGGTATTCAATGAAATCGTATACCCATAAATGTCCATGTGTTGACCTTCTTTCATCATCATTTTTGTGCCTCCTTTTTTCATGTAGTATCCATTAGTCATGATTACTGTTCCATTTGAGAGCGTGACATCTTTTTCCATCATGGTTACTTTTCCGTCTTTTACGACCATCATTTTTCCATTTTGCATGGTGTAGCCATCAGGATGGGTTGTTAGTGTATCCCGAGAAGGACTTTGAACAATCCCGTCGTTTGGATTGTTGATTTCAGGAGGGCTCATCTTACCATTTATTGAATCGGTCTGCGCATAAGCACTGGTTGTGATTATGAGTGTTGTAATTGCTACGAGAATTGTTTTCATCTTTTAATTATTTAAAATATATTGTTAATTATTAATGCTTTTTAAACAAAGTAAATCTTACTCAATTGCTTTTTCCAAACTGATTAAATGGTGGTTTTTTAAAGCTTGCATTTCATGTCTGCTATCTCCTTAAACTTACATTCATCCGGTTGATTGCGATTGTCAAAAGGAAATCAGTCTATTGATATATAGATATAAGATTATCGGAACTGATGTGGTACAAAGGTGTTGAGGTTGGGCAAAAAAATCATTACACAATTATTAAAAAGTTTGCATGATTCACATTTACATAAAAAAGGTTGCCCCGTGGAGGCAACCGAAATATGAAGTTTTGAAAGACAAGAATCGAATTCTTATGTTTCTATTGTTAGATATTTAAAACTATTTATTAGGTTTGGAAATAACCATTATATTAAAATTGCTTCGACTGCCAATCTTAGATTTGTTTCGATGTAATTATTCCTGACTTGTCCATTTTAAGGCAGCAAAAGACGAAAGCACATCTTGCCCAAATAAGAAATATCAGCAACCAGCATTTAGTTATTTGTTTCATCTGTTGAATCGGATCCAGCCAATTTTCACATTTGTGCTTGCACTACACGAATTTTTTTATGGTGCAATAGCAGACATCCGTTCGTTTTAATGAGTTCGTCTAATTATCAAACCCAGATTACTCCTTTTTTGTTTTCTCCATGGGCAGTTCCGGAATGCGGCTCCATTCCTGCATACTGCCCTCATACAATTTTACTTTATAGCCGAGGTGACGGCCTACGAGATAATCCACACTGGCAGTTTGGCCAATAAAACAATACACAATTATTTCTTTCTCGATATCGGGAACAACCGATGAAAAATTATTTTTAAGCACGTCAGCTTCTTTAAAAGTATTGGTGCTGTCCATCATATTCGGGTAAGGAATATTCTTCGCGCCCGTAATATGACCATCCCTGGGATTTCCGGTGGGGTCGCCATCGTACCAGCGTTTCATTCTTGCATCCACCACTTCCGATGAGCTGCTTTGTAACGCTTGTTGTACATATTCTTTGTCTACTAATAGTCCATTTTCTGATGCTACATAATTTCCCTTGCTAATTTCTGTAGATTGATTTGTAACAGGGAAACCCGCTTTTTTCCACGCCTCAATACCTCCACTTAGGAAAGACACCTTTCCTTTTAATCCATAATTTTCCAACGATAAAAACATTCTAGCCGCTATTGCAACATCATTACCTTTATGGCAAATAACAGTCATTGAATTTTTATTTATACCTAAATCCTGGAGAATTTTAGTAGCTGCTTTTGCATCGGCAGCAACCATATTTTCTTCCGGTGTATCAAATGCTAGCCAGTCGGGCCACAGAAAACGAGACCCTTCAATATGTTCTTTATCAAAATCTAATTTTATCGCATAGCCCGTATATAATATTACTAGGTTTGGATTTTTAAGATTTTCACTCAACCATTGTGGAGAAACAATAACGGGCTGTTGTGCCTGGGCAAAAGAAACCACAAACAACAGGGCAGAAGAGAGAATAATTCTTATCATAATTTAAAATATTTTAACTGGGTATGAAGCTAACGATTTTTCATATTCGCTGATTCTAATTCTTAAACTAGGGTTTGATTTTCCAAATTTTATCAGAAGCTTTGAGATAATCAGGTAACGCGGCAGAACCATACCAGTCAAATAACTCTGCTTCTAAAAGATTTTCCTTTACTGCCGGGTCGGTTTGCAACAATTCTTTTGCTTCTTCTAATGAGGTTACATTTAGAATGAATATTCCCCGATAAGAATTTTCATTTTTTCCAAGAGGTCCTGCCACGATAAGTTTTCCTAAATCTACTAAGCGTCCGATATTGCTAAGGTGTCCTTTAAAACAACTATCTATTACTGTCTTGTCAGTCGTTTTATTACTACCCGTTTTGAGGATTACCAAAACATACTTTTTCATTCCATAGTCGTCAGCGCCTAATGTTTTTGCTAGTGTGGAGTCATAATTTGGATTTTTTGTTTGTCCTATCGCCATAATGACAGAGAACATAAAAACTGTAATTGTTATAATTGCTTTCATATTATTTGTAATAGGCTGACGAATTTTTAGATTTTGTTTACCGCAAAAGTGAGACCTTTCCTTTTAATAGAATAGTAAAAAATTAACCCTTTCTATCCATCGGAAAAAAATTGGTTTGTTCTTTCCTAAAATCCATTTTGATAAACTCCTGTGGATTGAAACCAGAAAAAAGAAAGAATTCCTTTATGAAATGTGATTGGTCGGAGTAGTCGCAACTATACGCAATCTCTGTCCACGACACTTTCTCTTTTAAGTTGATTTTTTTAAGGATTTCATTGAACCGTAAAATGCGATGGTAATAATTGGGGGTAAGTCCAACATATTTTTTGAAATGTTCTATGAGCTGCTTTTGAGTGGCAGGATAGCTCTCACTTATTTTCTTCAAGTTGGATACCGGATCCTTTTGAAGTTGCTCGGTAAAGTTCATTAGGGGTTCGGGAGCTTCCTTTTTGCTATCAAATCTTTTTTCTAACCAAGTTGAAATAAGATTAAATTTTTCCTGTGGATTTGTCGCAGCTAAAATTTCATCTCTTAATTCCAATATTTCATTTCCGAAAATCTCTTTTGCTTCCACTACTTTGTCATTGAGTTCTTGCACCGGACAATGCAAAAAGGGAAACGCTCCGGTCGGTTTGAATTGAATAACCAGCATTTCGGAATACTGATGAGCTGAAATAGAAATAAAATTTCGATGTGTTCCCGAAACCCAAACTTTTGAATATGTATTCAGTGGTTTTAATGTCTCGTTGTCAAAAGTACTCCTGAGAATATCGTCCAATTCAAAAATCACAAATATATGTCCGGTTGGGACAATCCGTTCGATAGAGTGGTCGGGAACCAGGTCCTTTATATAAAAAATAGACTCAATATTTTTGTTGAGTGTAGAGGGCAACTGGTATGGTATAAAAATCATGTTCTTTCGCTAAGATGTTCATTAATAAAATGCCAACAACTTACATTTCCAACCAACCATTTTACTCCACCACCAACTTTCCGCTTGCGTTCAAACTATTCACCGTCCACAAATAAACACCGCTTTGTAAATTGTTTACATAAAAGGAATATTGTTTCATTCCTTTCAATGGGGTTTCACGTATCACTTTTCCGTTGATATCACAAAGTTGGAAGATGTCGTCCTTGGTTCCTTCCTGTGGCAAAGAAACATTAACCAGGTTGGATGTTGGATTTGGGAATACATGAACTGTGGTTGTTGCTGATGGATTTTCGCCTACCGATGTGGTAAACCAGTTATACATATAGGAGCTTCGGCTGCATTGTGTTCCTGCGCTATCCGCTTCCAATGTTAATACGATGGTTGGTTGCGATCCTTTAAACCAACGGTAAAGTGTGTTTTGTTCTATGGAAGGAGGAGAAAATGAAAAAAACACTCCATTTCCTGCTGTATCTGCTAACAAGCTGTCCGTTATAATTTCTGTTTGTTTCGTGCGAAGTGTATTGGCGTGAGTTACTCCTGGCAATTGAAGAGCGCCATATCCGTCGCACAGAAATGAAATATTTACTTGATGTACAAATCGAATATAAGGCAATGCGGTATCTATGTCAATTACATATTTATACATACTGTTATAATTGTCTAAGTATGTGAATGGTGTTGGAACAAATCGGTATGTTGGAGCAAATGGAATTGCATTTTGTCCAAAGGGGGGTTCAACAGTATAGAAATAATATCCATCTAAATAGAGTCCAGAAATGTTACTGGTGACATATAAATATGAGCTGTCTTCTTCTTGATGAATTGCTAAATTAGAATTAGGAAAATCACTGGCACCATAGGGCGTACTTGCCGCTGTTAAAAGGCTTGTGGTATCTAGAGTCGTTGTTAAAAGTCCTGAATAGTTCCATGTTTGATTGGCGCCCCCAGGGGTTATCGCCGCATTATAAAATTCATCTACAGCTTCGATCCATGTTTGTCCGGCAGGAGGAAGATGAGTACTATTAATTGTAATTTGTGCAGATGCTTGTAGCCCGCAAAATATAAATACAAGATGTAGAATTTTTTTCATGATGGTTGAATCAGACTATAAATATAATATTTTTCGCAATCCAGATAGCTATCGGGAAGGAGATCGGAGAATAGGAGATGGGAGTGCTCCCTGAGCTTGTCGAAGGGAGATTTAGTGGATTGGTGGATTGGTGGATTGGTGGATTGGTGAATTGGTGAATTGGTGTGCGCAAACATCTTCCTCTCACTCGCTCTCTTTCTCTCTTTCTCTCACTCGCTCTCTTTCTCACACTCACTCACCTTTCTCCCGCTCTCCTAAACTCCTACTCTTTCATTTCTTCGTAAATACATAAAGCAACGACGAATTTTTATCGATATCCTTTTTTCCCTTGATGGTCGTTTGCATTCCATACCACATCGCCGAAATAAAATTTTTTGATCCGTTTTTATAACCTCCACTCAATAGCGAAATGTAGAAAGGATCAAAGAACAAGGGCTGGATGCTATCACACTTAAAACCAGCATTGTCCATCAATTGAAGCATGGGTTTTCTACTAAAGTGATACAAATGACGTGGAACATCATATGCCGCCCAATGTTCTCCATATATTTCAGCTTCATGTGCCATTCTATTCGGAACTGCGATCACCAAGACTCCTTTGGAGCTCAGGCATCTTTTAAGATGGTTTACTGTCTCTTTGAGCTGATGTACATGTTCTAATACATGCCACAAAGTAATCGCACCAAATTGTCCAGAAGGAAGTTCTTTTAAATGTTCGGGGCGATCCACATTTAACAAATGGTTTTCTACAGCCAATTTGCGAGCGTCATCATCGGGTTCTAATCCCGCACAAACCCAGCCTTCTTCTTTTGCTGCAGCTAAAAATTCTCCTGTACCACAGCCATAGTCGAGAAGAGTACGTGGCTCAGGGGCTAATATGCGAATAAACTCCAATTTTGTTCGAATAGCACGCTTCCGCGCTATTTGATAAAGGGTATTCATGAGTCCTTTCCCACTGTTGGTATGACTAATATAGTCGCTTGATTTATAGTATTTACCAATAGAGTGCACGTCCGGTCGCGGATTCGTATACACGAAGTCGCAGGAAGGGCATCTTACGAGTTGGAAAACCTCTTCCGACACGGTATAATCTTTTACTTTTAGAAAGGGCTCCGACCCTGTATGTCCGCATATCGGACAATGTTCAAGCAACTCTGACATATTTTCGTATAGGCGTCAACGTTAGACTCTCCCATAGAGCAAAAGTAACGATTATCATGGTTATAATGAGCATTCTAGTTGACTTT
>JBJXGU010000212.1:0-3531 GCA_046160245.1 Bacteroidia bacterium | reverse complement strand
AACTTGGCTCAATGGACAACCCATTACTTATGGCGGTGATGGAAATGGTATAGGTCCGGGAGCTACTTCAATTCCTACCCATTTTATGTTTCCGGGTACTTCGGACTCTGCATTTTCAACCAACTGGACGATGCTAACAGGAAGTGTTCAGCCAAATGAAGTACGAGGTGTAGGATCAGTAGGGCCATTTACTTTTTTATCAGGTGATACTCTATCCTTTGATATAGCATACATCACGGGTCCAACAGATCTAACACAAAACCATCAGCTTGTAACCGATATTCGAAATCTGTTTCGGTCTGGACAAATAGGAAATTACTCTGGAAGTATTCCGAACATTCAAGGACCTACCACTATTTCAAGTTCCGGATCATCGGTTGTTTATTCTGTACCTATGCCACTAACAGGAAATAGTTTTTTATGGACAGTTCAAGGAGGAATTATACTCAATGGACAAGGGACCGATTCAATAACTGTACAATGGGGTGCATCTGGATCCTTAGTCGTAAAATTAGAAGTTTTATCAGCGACCGGATCTTGCAAAGCAACGCAAACATTAAATGTTCAATTTGGTGTCGGGCTTGGAAATGAATCGAAAGAAACAACCATCAAAATGTTTCCGAATCCTACTTTTGGGATACTTAATATTGAAACAGAGGATGTCCGAATTTCAAATTCTAATATATACTCTCTTGATGGTAGAATTATAATTGGATCAACTTTTGATGGTACAATAAATACAGAAGGCCTCACAAGTGGTATGTATATATTAGAGCTTTGTGACAAATACGGAACAGGAATAGTAAGAAAGCTATTCATGAAACAATAAATTACTGAATCGGTTTCACCAATAGAAATTCTACTTTTATCCACTTATTGCACATGAAAAGGGGAGTTTTTAACTCCCCTTTCATCTAATAATAAATAAATAATTAATGAAAACAATTACAAATATGACTTAAGTAACTTATTTCGAGAGTTGTGCTTAAGTCGACGCAAACCACTCTCTTTTATTTGACGAACTCGCTCACGAGTTAATCCGAGTTCTAATCCAATTTCATCAAGCGACATGGCAACTCTATATCCGATTCCAAAAAATAATCGAAGTACTTCCGACTCGCGCTTAGACAATGTATTTAAGGAACGATTAATATCTGCCGTTAACGATTCATCAATTAAGGTAGAATCCGTACTTGGAATACCATCATTCACCATTACGTCTAGTAAAGTATTGCTTTCATCACTGTTATCGAAAGGAGCATCCATAGAAATAGGACGAACTGAACCTCTTATTGCATCTCTTATTTGATTGTAGCTAATGTCAACCGCTTCTGAGATTTCTTCTGCACTTGGGTCTCTTCCGTATTGTTGCTCTAATTTTGCAAGTGCTTTCTTTACCTTGTTCATCGCACCAATCTGATTTAATGGAATTCGAACCATCCTACTTTGTTCGGCAATAGCTTGTAAAATGCTCTGACGAATCCACCAAACTGCATAGGATATAAATTTAAATCCCTTGGTTTCGTCGAATCGTTGTGCTGCTTTGATGAGTCCTAAATTTCCTTCGTTTATTAAATCAGGCAAACTCATTCCTTGATTTTGATACTGTTTTGCTACGGAAACAACAAATCTTAAATTCGCTCTTGTTAATTTATCTAGAGCATCATGATCGCCTGTTCGAATTTTTTGAGCTAGAACAACTTCTTCTTGTGGAGTTACCATGCTCTCTTTACCAATGTCTTGCAAATATTTTTCTAAGGATGCACTTTCTCGATTGGTAATGCTTTGCGTAATTTTTAGTTGTCTCATTTTGTTTTGGGTTGGTGTGTGACTCTATGCGTATCAAATTTTATGCCATATACGACATTTACGACCATGACATTCAGTTTATTAACCCAACATTTTGCTCTATTCACAAAATGAATGGATATTGATACATGTTGAAACAAGTATTTTGTGGATTTTGTGTCTAACCCACATAGATATAACGTTTGTAATCCAGAAATCATTTACAGTATAGATTAGAAAAATAATATTATGACAAAATCATTACAATTGGATAATCAACTTTTTAGCCAGAAAAGCTGGGTTTTAAAGATATATCTGATAAATATATTCCTCAACAACTTTGAATAGCCTATTTTTATTAACGATTCCAATCAATAATTCCTTAAAAACGACGTTACTAGTTCTTAAAAATTTATTTTTGCAAAGACATGAACTTATTTAAAACTCCATACTTCATCATCCTTCTTCTTTTAGTTATTATCCATGGAGCCAGTTACGGACAAAGTAATCCAGTATCAGATAAATCTCTCATTCAGTTTTCGGGGGTGGTTGTAAGCGCCGATTCATTACAGCCTATTCCCTTTACCAATGTGATTATTCGAAATGCGAGGAGAGGTACCATCACTGACTTTTATGGGTTCTTTTCTTTTGTTGCCATGAAAGGAGATACCATCGATTTTCAATACGTTGGCTTTAAGACTTCATCTTACTTAA
Source organism: Bacteroidia bacterium (assembly GCA_046160245.1). GTDB lineage: Bacteria > Bacteroidota > Bacteroidia > AKYH767-A > OLB10 > JAJTFW01. The sequence goes on along the minus strand of JBJXGU010000212.1, from coordinate 1,029 downwards.
TTCCGGATTCATTGGATGAACAACATTATTCAATAATTCAAGTTCTAGTTCGTGATACCATCAACCTAAAAGAAGCAATTGTATATCCCTGGCCTACAAAGGAGGAATTTAAGCGAGCCTTTATCGCTTTGAAATTATCGGATGATGATTTGAAACGCGCACAACGTAATTTCGAATTAGCATCACTGAAAGAAGTACAAGCACAAGTTCTTTATGATGGTGGATTGAACTATCAAATGGCATTGCAGCAAAGACAAACTCAACTTTATTCACAAGGACAATTCCCATCCATTACTTTATTGAATCCACTAGCGTGGGCTGCATTTATTCAATCGTGGAAGGACGGAGCTTATAAGAAAAAAGAAAAAGAATAATTGTGAATCGAATCGGCCCACTACTCCACCTACTTTTCCTATTTCTATTAAGTGCATCTTCACTTTATGCGCAAGATGCGACAGTACATGGAGTCGTGCGTGATTCCATTGGCAAACCACTCGAAGCAGTTTCTATTTCTATAAATGGTGAACCTGGAGGAGCTATTAGTGATCAAAAAGGAAAGTATGAAATTAAGATTGCGCCCTATCGTGATATCACACTTATCTTTTCTTATTTAGGATTTACTACAGAAAGAGTTCAGTTGCGCTTAAAACCAGGTGAAGATAAACTACTAGACATTCGCTTAATTAGCACTGTTCGTGATTTTCAAACAATAACGGTTGAGGCTATCCGTCCAGGCGATTTAACTGTAATACGTATTGAACCACGAACTATTGAACAACTTCCCAATGTGTCGGGTAATTTCGAAAGCTTTTTAAAAACGATGCCCGGAGTGGTTTCGAACAATGAACTTTCCTCCAATTACTCTGTTCGTGGAGGAAGCTTTGATGAAAATTTGGTATATGTAAATGATGTGGAAATTTATCGTCCATTCTTGGTACGTTCTGGACAACAAGAAGGGTTGAGTTTTATTAATCCGGACCTTGTTGCTGATATTAGTTTTAGTTCTGGTGGTTTTAGTGCACAGTATGG
>JBJXGU010000211.1:0-10747 GCA_046160245.1 Bacteroidia bacterium | reverse complement strand
GGAATTCATCCGTTTTATGGGTAAAAATCAAGGTTTTTAATATTTATCACCCCTTAATCCCACCGATTTTCGCGTTTAGCGTCTTTCGATTTTCGATTTTTCGCATCGCGAAGCCTCGCGACGTGTTAATTTGCATTTCGCGTATTTGCGTATTCGTAAAATTCGTAATTCGTAACCAATATTTACTCTCCCACCAAAACCGCCGCCGCGTACTCCCTATTCAATCTCGCAATATTAGTAACCGAAATTCCTTTCGGACATTCCGCTTCGCAAGCTTCAGTATTTGTACATGCGCCGAATCCAGCTTCATCATGTACTTTCAACATATCAATCACACGCTTTTTCGCTTCTACTCGACCTTGTGGCAACAATGCATATTGAGAAACTTTTGCGGATAAGAATAACATCGCAGAGCTATTTTTACAAGCCGCAACGCAAGCTCCACAACCAATACAGGCTGCCGAGTTGAATGCTTCATCCGCATTTACTTTTGAAACAGGAATGCTATTCGCATCGGGAGTGCTTCCCGTATTTACAGAAACGAATCCACCTGCTTGTTGTATTTTTTCGAAGGCTTGGCGATCTACAATTAAGTCGCGAATAACAGGAAATGCTGCGGCTCTCCAAGGTTCAATGATGATGGTTTCTCCATCCGCAAAACTGCGCATATGCAATTGACATGCGGTAACGCCTTTCACTGGACCATGCGCGCGACCGTTGATGTACATACTGCACGTTCCGCAGATTCCCTCACGGCAATCATGGTCAAAAGCGATCGGATCAGTTCCAGCTTTCGACAAATCTTCATTCACCACGTCTAACATCTCTAAAAAAGACATGTCAGGACTTACTCCTTTTGCTGCATAGGTTTCGAAACATCCGCTTTCTTTTGCGTTTTTTTGTCTCCAAACTTTTAACGTAAGATTCATATTTCCACTCATAGGATTTTTATTTTTTTCCCGTTATGATGAACAGGAGTAAGGTTCAATTTATTTTATTTGTAAGAGCGTTGAGTAAGTTTAACACTTTCAAACACTAAATCTTCTTTGTGTAATTCTTCTGGTTGATTGTCGCCTTTGTATTCCCAAGCTGCGACATATGCATAGCCTTCATCATCACGACGAGCTTCGTTTTCTGGCGTTTGATATTCTTCACGGAAATGTCCACCACAACTTTCATTGCGATTCAATGCATCAACCATCATCAACTCGCCTAACTCTAAGTAATCAGCAACACGACCTGCTTTTTCTAAATTCTGATTTAACTCTTGTTCACCACCAGGTACCATTAAATTTTCCCAAAATTCAGCACGAAGTTTTTTAATTTTTTCAATTCCTGCAGTTAATCCTTCAGCCGTACGACCCATTCCACAATGGTTCCACATTAAAAGTCCTAATTCGCGATGAAACTCATGAACGGTTTTCTTTCCTTTTATGTTGAGTAGTTTTTGCAAACGATCTTTTACTTTGTGCTCAGCGTCCATAAATTCCGGACTATCATTCGCAATAGGAGTACGCTCCACATCCGATAAATAATCGCCAATGGTGTAAGGTAAAACGAAGTATCCATCTGCCAAGCCTTGCATCAATGCCGAAGCTCCTAAACGATTTGCACCATGATCACTAAAGTTTGCTTCACCACAGGCATACAATCCTGGAACAGTTGTCATCAAATTATAATCAACCCAAAGTCCACCCATCGTATAATGTACCGCTGGATAAATCATCATCGGCGTTTTGTATGGATTCTCACCTGTGATTTGCTTATACATATCAAACAAGTTTCCGTATTTCGCTTCTACTGCTGCTTCACCTGTACGTTTAATGACATCACTGAAGTCGAGATATACTGCTAGTCCAGTATTTCCAACCCCATATCCTTTATCACACATATCTTTCGCTGCACGGGATGCAATATCACGCGGAACTAAATTTCCAAAGGATGGATAACGTCTCTCTAAATAATAATCTCTTTCTGATTCTGGAATATCAACGGGTTTACGCGTATCTCCTTTTTGCTTTGGCACCCAAATGCGACCATCGTTACGTAACGACTCCGACATCAAGGTTAATTTACTTTGATGATCGCCCGATACAGGAATACAAGTAGGATGAATTTGTGTGAAGCAAGGATTTCCAAAGTAAGCTCCTTTTTTATGCGCTCTCCAAATAGCAGTAGCATTGGATCCACGAGCATACGTTGTTAAATAAAATACATTTCCATATCCACCGGTTGCTAATACAACAGCATGCGCACTATGTCTTTCAATTTCTCCAGTTACTAAGTCACGAGCAATAATTCCTCTCGCTTGTCCATCTACCATCACCACCTCTAACATTTCGTGACGCGTATAACTCTGAATTTTTCCTTCGCCAATCATTCGATTCATGGCAGAGTAAGCACCTAGCAAAAGTTGTTGTCCTGTTTGACCCTTCGCATAAAAAGTTCTTGATACTTGCGCACCACCAAATGAACGATTGTCAAGTAATCCACCATATTCACGAGCAAAAGGAACACCTTGCGCTACGCATTGATCGATGATGTTTACACTCACTTGTGCTAAACGATGTACATTGGCTTCACGCGCTCTGTAATCACCACCTTTAACCGTATCGTAAAACAAACGGTAAACGCTATCACCATCGTTGCGATAATTTTTTGCTGCATTAATTCCTCCTTGTGCAGCAATACTGTGTGCACGACGTGGTGAATCTTGAAAGCAAAATGTTTTTACATTGTATCCTAGTTCAGCAAGTGAAGCAGCTGCAGAAGCACCGGCTAATCCTGTTCCAACAATGATCACATCGTACTTACGTTTATTCGCAGGATTAACTAATTTGCATTTGAATTTATGATTGTCCCACTTTTCAGAAAGTGGACCTGCTGGTATTTTTGAATCGAGTTTCATTCGATGTAGATCTTTAATTAACGAGTTAAGAAATAAATGGGCATGGCAGCAAATAAGGCGGGAATGATAATCGCAAATACAAAGGTTCCAATGCCTTTAATTAATCCTTGGTAATTTTTTCCGCGTATGCTCAACGTTTGAAATGCACTTTGGAAACCGTGAAGTAAATGATAGGATAGTCCTAACATGCTAATCACATAAAACGCAACTACGAGTGGATCTTTAAAGGCAGTAGCAACAACACTATAAAGATCTTTGCAAATTATAATTTTGTTTCCCATGTAATCCATGGTAGCTGGCTTCAAATTTTGTGCTTTCGCATCCGCAGCGGTGATCACTTCTTCTTTCAAAATATTATCAGTAGTAGCTTCCACTACGTATGTCTTCCAGTTCATCTCGCCAAATTTGTATTCGTACCAGAAGTGGATTAGATGTGTCGCGATAAATATGAGGAGGATCGTTCCTAAAATACCCATATTACGGGAAGCCCAGGTTGTACCCGTATTGTTTTTCTTCCCTTCGTATTTTACGGGACGAGCCTTCATATTCTTTGCTACCAAGTAAAAACCATTGATAGCGTGAATGATGATGGTCGCATAGAGTAGGTAGGAAATAATTTTGATAGGAGGAAAGGTGGTCATGAAAACCGTGTATTGGTTAAATGCCAAGCCTCCATCGTCTTTAAATAAAGCTAAATTGCCTGATACATGGACGATTAGGAAAAGGCTGAGGAAGAGCCCCGTCAAGGCCATTAACCACTTTTTCCCTACGGATGAGTTGAGAAACTCAAATAAATTTGTCATAATTCTTAGATATTCTAGGATAATAGTAGCAATATTCTCACGAATAGTCGCTTTTGGAGCTACAAATTTAATTGTAATTTGTTTTGGTAGGCTTCCGTGTCACCTTTTTTTCTTCGACATTGATAGAAGGCTTGGGAACAGCATTATAATCTATTTTATGGGGCCTTGATTGATGAACACCATAATTGTAATTTTACGTTTAACAATAAACAATTTAGTGATGTGAATGTTTCGAAGCAAACGGGTATTGTTTATATTTGTATGCTCTAAAATATAAGAATAAGTTTTTTTAAAAACAATCTAAATATGAAATATACAAGTATAGACCCTCATCTTTTTATTGAGAACCGAAAACGATTCGCGGCTAAGCTTAAGCCTAAGTCGATCGCATTTTTAAATGCTAATGACGAAATGCCTCGAAATGGTGATGCAAATTTTCTCTTTCGCCAAAACTCCGACCTGTTCTACCTCTCTGGTATTGATCAGGAACAAACGATTTTGGTGTTGTTTCCGGATGCACCCCTTCCACGTTATAAGGAGATTCTTTTTGTACGAAAAACGAATGAACACATAGCTATTTGGGAAGGTCATAAGTACACGAAGGAAGAGGCCCGTGCTGCTTCAGGAATTCAAAGTGTGTATTGGTTGGAAGATTACAATAGCATCATTCCAATGCTGATGAATCATTGCGAAAATATTTATGTAAATATTAACGAAAACGATCGTTTCGCCTCTGAAGTTCCGTATCGTGATTTGCGTTTTGCTCAAAATATGAAGTCAATGTATGCAGGTCATCATTTTGAACGACTTGGTCCACTTTTATCTTCTCTTCGTGCCATTAAACACGACATCGAAATTAAGTTGATGCAAAAGGCAATGGACATTACGGAAAAAGCTTTTCGTAAAGTAATGCGTTTTGTGAAGCCCGGCGTGATGGAATATGAAATTGAAGCAGAAATTATTCATGAGTTCATTCGTAAGCGTGCTAGTGGACATGCCTATAATCCGATCATTGCCTCAGGTCCTAGCGCTTGTATTTTGCATTACAATGAAAATAACAGGGAATGTAAAGCAGGTGATGTGATCTTGATGGATTTTGGTGCCGAGTATGCAAATTATGCTGCTGATTTAACGAGATGTATTCCTGTAAGTGGAGAGTTCACACAACGTCAACGTGATGTGTATAATGCTGTTTTAAGAGTGATGAAAGGCGCTACAAAAATGTTGGTTCCTGGCAATACTATCGAGAAGTATCATGTGGAAGTTGGCTTATTGATGGAAGCTGAATTGCTCGATCTTGGATTGATTTCTAAGAGTGATGTAAAGAATCAAAATCCAGAATTACCTGCTTACAAAAAGTATTTTATGCATGGTACATCGCATTTCCTCGGATTGGATGTGCACGATATTGGTAATCGCTATGAACCGATGCAACCCGGTATGGTGTTCACTTGTGAGCCTGGCATTTATATCCCAGAAGAAGGTCTAGGCATTCGATTAGAAAACGATATTTTAGTTACCTCGAAAGATCCAGTAGATTTAATGGCTTCTATCCCTGTTGAAATTGAAGATATAGAAGAGTTAATGAGAGAAGCCGCCGAAGCGCGATCTGTATCGCATAAATAAATTTATTTCTCGCAGCAAAAAGGACAAAGTCCTGAATCGCCATGAAGCTGAGCTGCACACGCTTCATGGCCAATTAAAAAGGACAAAGTCCTGAAGTGTGCTTCGGCATAAAGTATGCGCAGCATTTCTTTATGGCGAAGCTCTACTTCAGGACCAAACTTTCGTCCCCTCAGTACAATTTTTACACATCTCAATTTCGTTTCGAGAACGAAGTACTGAAGCACGAAATTCTTGATAATTTGAGTTCTGCCATAAGTCAGCAAAACGTTGTTCTTTTAAACTTCCCATATTGTACATGGCATCTTTGTCGAAACAACACGGAACAACTCTGCCATCCCAAGTTATCACACAGCTATGCCATAATTTCCAGCAGTGATTTAAAAGTTGGTTTTTAATTTTATAGGTGCCGTCTTTTTGCTTTTTATATCGAGCGTATTTTTCATTTTCGGGAATTAAATCATTCCCCTTTTCAAAATCATAGACTTGAGCGGTTTTTAAACCTACTTCATCAACACCTAATTCTTTGGCGAGTTGATGAACTTCCGCAATCTGATGCTCATTGGGCTTCACCACTAAAAATTGAAAAATAATATGTGGAGTAGAAGATCCTAATTCTTTTTTCCATTTCACTATCTTCTTGGTACCTTCAATTACTTTCTCGAGATTTCCTCCAATTCGATATTGCTCATATACTTCTTGAGTAGTTCCATCAATGGAAATAATTAATCGATCTAACCCCGACTCAATGGTCTTCTTGGCATTTTCATCGGTGAGATAATGTGCATTAGTGGAAGTCGCGGTGTAAATTCCTTTGCTCGATGCATACTTCACTAATTCTAAAAATTTGGGATTCAAATAAGGCTCCCCTTGAAAATAAAAAATTAAGTACCATAATGTGTCTTTTACTTCATCAATAACTTTTTTGAAAAAACTCTCTTCTAACATTCCCGTCGGTCGTGAGAATGAACGTAATCCACTCGGACATTCTGGACAACGTAAATTACAAGATGTGGTAGGTTCAAACGATAATACAATCGGCATTCCCCATTGAACAGGCTTACCCAGCCATTTCGAATAGTAATAGCTTGACACCACTTTACTAGCATTAATAATTCTGCTGGGCTTCGACTTGAAAAGGAAATTAAGTCCGTCACGTAAATTCTTGTTCATCGGCGATAAAGTTAAGGATGAATCCGCTAGGAACAGTGAAATTATGGAGAAGTATAATTGATTTTTCTTTTTGGCCTCTTTACAGATGATGGCTTTACCTTTGTATTGCTTAAAATGCGCTATGCTTACCTGCTACATTTAGTGATAAATTTTCGCCAATTGCTATACTTGCCAATGCGAATTTTGATACTTTTACGGAGATTTATGTTTACCTGGCTCGCTCGAATCATATTGCGCAACCGACTATTATTCATCGTATTAATAGGCGCAATAACTCTTTTTATGGGGTACAAAGCGACTACGATTCAGCTTTCGTATGATTTTGCTAGAATTCTACCTGAAACCGATGAAGATTTTAAAGCTTATGAATCGTTCAAGGGTCGTTTTGGTGAAGATGGTAGCGTTATGGTGCTGGGCGTAGAGGACAAGGATTTTTACACGCTCAAGAAATTCAGTGATTGGTATCGTTTGGGAGATGAGATTAAATCGATGGATGGAATTGAGGAAGTAGTATCCTTAGCTCGATTGTATAATGTAATCAAAAATGATTCTGCAGGAAAATTCGAGATGAAACCCATCGTAGGGCATGAACCTACTTCGCAAGCGGAAGTAGATAGTATCAAAACTGAAATTGAAAAGTTGCCGTTTTATGATGGTTTTATCCGAAACTCAAAAACAGGAGCTACGGTAATGGCCATCACCTTCGATAAAAGTAAGCTCAATACAAAAAATAGAATCAGTGTCGTTAGTCAAATTAAAGAGAAAGCGGAAGCGTTTGGATTGAGTAATAAATTAGATGTTCATATCAGCGGACTCCCTTATATCCGTACTGCAATAACAAGTAAGGTGGTGGAAGAAATGAAGTTATTTATGCTGCTCGCTGTCTTAGTAACTGCAGTTGTGCTCTTTGTTTTTTTCAGAAATTTTCAAGTCCTTTTTTTCTCACTCATCGTAGTGTTTGTTAGTGTTATTTGGTCGATTGGAATTATTGCATTACTGGGATATAAAATTACCATCTTAAGTGGATTAATTCCACCCCTCATTATTGTCATCGGAATTCCAAATGCTATTTTGTTGTTGAATAAGTATCAAGTGGAGTATAGTAGACATAATTCTCAAGCGAAAGCGTTATCCAGAATGGTCCAGCGAATTGGATTCACCACATTTCTAGCAAATGTTACAACATCCATTGGATTTTTTGTTTTCTATTTTACACACAGTAGAATTTTGATGGAGTTTGGATTGGTTGCAGCAATCAACGTAATGGCTACATGGCTCATTTCTTTAATTTTAATTCCAATTGTATTTAGTTATTTAGCTCCACCCGATGTTAAGCATCTGAAACATTTACAAGCTCCTCGATTGAATAAGTTATTGACGAATGTGGATAGATGGGTGCATTTGCATCCCAAGTATATTTATGTGAGTGTAAGTGTTATTATGTTGATTAGTTTTTTCGGAATTTCTAAAATTTCTACTAATGGATTTGTAGTAGATGATTTGCCGAAAAAAGATCCAGTGTATTTGGATATGAAATTTTTTGAAAATAATTTTAAAGGGGTACTTCCACTCGAATTTTCTATTAATACATTAGAACCGGGTGGAGCGTTAAAGCAAACTACACTGCAAAAAATTAATCGCTTGCAGAAAATGTTAAATCAATATCCTATTTTTTCTAAACCACTTTCTGTTGTAGATGGAATTAAATTTTCTTATCAAGCCTATCACGATAATGATCCTCGTTTTCATATTTTACCCGGGACCATTCAACTTGCAGAAATGTCGAGTTTCGCAGGTGATATGAATGGAAAGGGAAATGCATTTAAAAGTTTCATTGATAGTAATCGTCAAATAACAAGAGTGAGTGTTCAAATGGCCGATATCGGATCGCTTGAAATGGAAAAAATGTTGAGTGATTTGCGTCCTCGTGTCGATTCTATTTTCCCTCCTGATAAGTACGAAACAATCATTACAGGGAATAGTCTTATTTTCTTGAAAGGGAATAATTATATGTTCAAGAATTTAATGGAAAGTATTCTTCTGGCAATTGTACTTATTTCCATTATCATGATCACACTTTTTATGTCGGTACGAATGATTTTAATTTCGATCGTTCCCAGTCTTATTCCTTTAATAATTACAGCTGGTTTGATGGGCTTTTTTAATATTTCTTTAAAGCCATCTACAATTTTGATTTTTAGTATTGCATTTGGAATGGCTTCTGATCAAACCATTTATTTCCTCACAAAGTACCGTCATGAAATGCGAACGAATCCAGTCATGAGTATTTCCAACGCAGTAACAATGACCATTCGGGAAACAGGGGTTAGCATGGTGTATACCTCCGTGATCTTATTTTTTGGATTTTTTATATTTAGTGCCAGCGAATTTGGAGGTACTTCATCGTTAGGGAAATTACTGAGTATAACTTTGTTGGTTGCGATGATAGCCAATATTATTGTGTTGCCTGCTTTCTTACTTAGTCTTGAACGTCGACTTACTACAAAGGCTTTTTTAGCAGAACCGTTTTTTGAAACTAACGATGAAGAAGAAGATATTGATCGTGATAGCCTATCCATTCGAAAAGAACAGCAAGAAGATGATTTAAATAAGGAAGTGCTTTCGGATTGAAATTAGTGGTGGTCAATGTGTTTTCACTAAAGAATGTAAGAAATATATTCAACCTTTTTTTATTATTTTCGTAGAATAGATTTACAAGATATTATTGACCTATGAAAGGAATTATATTAGCCGGTGGCTCTGGAACACGATTGCATCCCTTAACAATTGCGGTGAGTAAGCAACTCATGCCCGTTTACGATAAGCCAATGATCTATTATCCGCTTAGCGTTTTAATGATGGCTGGAATTAGTGAAATTTTAATCATCACAACTCCTCACGATCAAATCATGTTTCAAAAATTACTTGGAGATGGAAAGGAACTAGGTTGTAATTTTCAATATGCTATCCAATCAGAGCCAAATGGATTGGCTCAAGCATTTGTAATTGGTGAATCTTTTATTGGAAATGATAATGTTGCTTTGATATTGGGTGATAATATTTTTTACGGTACAGGTCTCGAACAATTATTGCGAGAAAATAGTAATCCAAGTGGTGGTGTCGTGTTTGCATATCATGTAAGTGATCCGGAAAGATATGGAGTGGTTGAGTTTGATAAGAATAATAAAGCGTTAAGTATTGAAGAAAAGCCTACCTCTCCTAAATCAAATTATGCAGTACCCGGACTTTATTTTTATGATAATGATGTTATCAAAATCGCTAAATCTTTGCAGCCTAGCCCTCGTGGTGAATATGAAATTACGGATGTCAATAAGCATTATTTAGAAGCCGGAAAACTGAAAGTAGGTATACTTGATAAGGGTACCGCTTGGCTAGATACTGGCACCTTCGAATCTTTAATGCAAGCTGCGCAGTTTGTTCAAGTGATCGAAGAACGCCAAGGATTGAAGATTGGTTGTATCGAAGAAATTGCTTGTAGAATGGGCTTTATTGATAAATCTCAGCTAAAAAAATTGGCGCTCCCGTTGGTTAAAAGTGGTTACGGAAAATATCTTTTGGCTTTTTCAGAAGACATATAAATATCTTACCTCGTTAGTTTAGTCCTTGACCTTCATAATAGAGGCACTTACCAAATAATTGACTTTCGTATTTTCCGCACTTGATGTTTCAGTTTTTTTATTTAAAATTTTACTGAATTCACTATAAAATTCACTAATTTCGTAGTAAATAAATGTCGATACGCGATTCTGCATTTATTCAATACACGAACCAATATAATAATTTACAAAAAGCATACTTTAATGCAAAGAAAAATACTTGTCACAGGTGGAGCTGGATTCGTTGCAAGTTGCCTTGCTCAACGTTTAGCAGATAACCCCGATAATTATGTTGTCATCGTCGATAATTTGTTAACCGGCGAAATCATCAAGTTACCAATATCGATTCATGATAATGTGCGATTTATTAAAGCCGATGTAAATAGCTTTAATGACATATCAGCCATTTTTGCTTCGTTTTCTTTCGATTTTGTTTTCCATTATGCAGCACTGGTAGGTGTAAAACGTACACTTGCAAATCCAGTTATGGTTTTGTCTGACTTGAATGGAATTAAGAATGTATTAGACCTATGTAAAAATACTGGCGTTAAACGTGTTTATTATTCTTCAAGCTCTGAAGTATACGGTGAGCCTGTTGAGTTTCCTCAAAATGAACATACCAC
>JBJXGU010000210.1:0-13738 GCA_046160245.1 Bacteroidia bacterium | reverse complement strand
TTGATGTCCGAAGAATCAAATCAACCTAGTATATGTTATATATATTCATTACAAGTAAGTGTGAGTGCTAAACTTGGAAAAAATATACTAATAATTTTGGACTATTTAATACGTATAAATGGTATAATTTCCATAACAGATTGTTCCCAATTGAAATTTTTTCGAACAAAATCATAAGCAGCATTTGATAGTTGATCGTATTTTTCTTTGTCTGTCAAAAGGAGGTGTATATATCGACTGTATTCTTCAGGTGTATTGGCTACATAAACTTCCTTTTCATGAGCAGCACCTAATGCATTGTTGGCCATGGTAGAAATAACGCATGGAATTTTCATAGCCATAGCTTGTAAGATTTTATTTTGTAATCCGATGCTTATTAACATCGGTGCAATTAATATTTTAGATGTGTAAAAGGAATCTCGGATATCTTCCATCCATCCACTTACAATAATTCCATCATTGGCTAAATTTCGAATTTTAACAGTAGGAGTGGCGCCTGCAATTAAAAAGGTAATAGCAGGATTTGTTTTTTTAATTTCTGGTAGTAGTACTTCAACGGTGTAAAGGGTACTCGCAATATTTGGTGGATAGGACATATTGCCATTGAATAGCAAATCATATTTCTTCTCTGTTTCCTTTGGTGTGAAAAAATCGAAATCTACTCCATTTGGAATTACTTGAATTTCTGAATGCTTTGGATGGGGTATTAAATCTCGATCTTGCTCTGAAATGATAATTTTATGTTGGAATAAATCGAAAACTTCGTTTTCATATTTTACCAATCGTTTCCATTCGAAATACGCCAGAATTCGTATCCACCAAACTCCTTGATTCTTGATGCGCTCCATTCCCTTGGAAAAAGCATCCATGTAATCCAGGATTTTATAATTGATCTTTAATGTTCGGCCATATTCCGCCATACGAATTAAGTGACAATACAAAATGGATGCATCACACTCTTTCGCAAACTGCTGAATTTGATCTGATATTTTGTGGTCATAAAAATAAGCAACTTGAAAAGGAGTTTTCTTCAACTTTAGCAAATTGAAAATAGATCTATTTTTTGAAATGACACCTGTACGAATATGCAAACAATACGGAGAAAGCGCTTCAATCCATTTCGATTTTGGTTCTACTTCATTCACTGCATATAAACAGATGTCATAATATTTACTTAGCTCTTTTATTAAATAATAAGCCCTTAATTTATCGCCTTTTTCCAATGGATAGGGAAAGCGAGAGGTGAGAAATAAAAGTTTTTGCTTATTCAAGTTACTGTAGAATCTTAATTTAAATTTCGAATGGAAAGGTTGATTTTATTTTTCTTCGGTTATAGATTTAATCTTTCCATTTCCCGTTACATTGCTTTTAATGACGGGCTCACCAGCATAAATTACATCTCCGCTTCCAACAATGCTAATATCTAATTTATCTTTCACGGTGAGATAGGCTTTTCCTGAACCATTGATGTCGATATCACATGAATTCGCAGCTAAGTCCTGTGCATTAATATCGCCCGAACCGTTAATTTCAATATTCAGCTTTTGTACTGCACCACTAAAGTTCATCTCGCCAGATCCGTTAATTTGGGATATGATTTCTTTGGCCTCTAAATGAGTTTGAATTTTTCCAGATCCATTAATAGTAAAGTTCGCTTTGGGAGTAGAGTACTGATTAATGACAACTATGTCGCCTGATCCGTTTAATTCAATTCCTTTTAAAGAGGTGCAGGTGATAATTATTTCAATGGGCTTATCACTCTTAAGAATTCGATTAGATTGAATGATGAGTCTGTTGTTTTTTCTTTTTATATCGATGTTTTCAACAATGTTTTCTTGGGCAACAATTGTTAATGAATTAGAATCGGTGACCAAAATAGAAACATGTGCTGGAATATTTAAAACAAGACTATTGAAGCTTTTAATGCTTCTAGATTCTTTGATCAGTTCTCCCTCCCCGGTTAAAGGCCGCTGGCAACTGCTGTGAAACAATCCTATTAAAAGGAATAGTTTAAGGAATAGACTTTTGGATGCTTTCATAGATGATTTTAGCGAAGGTATTGCACTTTGATTGATTTGACAAGAGTATATTTGTAGAAAGAATGGAAATGATGGAATTAGCAGATTTTAAACATAAAACACGGATTCAAATTCGATTTAAAGATATCGATAAACTCGGACATGTGAATAATGCAAATCATATTACTTACCTTGAGTTGTCTAGAGTAAATTATTTGAATGACGTGTTTAAACAATTGATTGATTGGAGTAAAGAAGGAATTATTTTGGCCCGCATTGAAGTGGATTATAAAAGCCCAATATATTTGGAGGATGAAGTTTGGGTCTATTCAAGAGTTAGTAAGATTGGAAACTCAAGTTACGATATGGAGTATGTTATTGTTCGAATAGTGGAGGGTGTTTCAAAAATCGCCGCTGAAGGTAAGTCAGTTCAGGTTTGTTTTAATTATGAAACGAATAAGTCCATGAAAATGCCCGAAGAATGGAAAAAATACATGTTAACTTTTGAAAATAAAATCCAATTGCGATAAGCTATATTTTAAGTTTTTGAGCATAGTTGTCAGTCATCTTCTTATTGAATCGTAAATCATTATAAGCCCCTTGGTCCTCAATATAAAATATTTTATACCCGCTTTCTTTTAGCCATATTAATTCAGGTTCGTTAATGTAATGTCGGATGATGAGTGAATCGTTTGGATTATTTTTGGATAATACTTGTAGTTCTGCATTCCACCATCCTGCAATCAGTATTGTTTTTTGTTGAATGGTTGAAGTGCGATTTATAATTTTTTCTGTAAAAGCTAGCTGTTGTTTTCGTTTGCTTTGATCGGCAAGAACCAGCCCTTGCAAGGGATCGATGGCCACCTTGTTTTCTCCAATGTTAAATAAATATGCCATGGAACTCTGCGATGATCCTCTATGATCTTCCGCTAAATTGACACCAAAGAAGAAGCAAGAGAAGATAAAAACCATGGACAAATTTCTGATCGACTTCTCATCTAAAAGAAGCGCTAATCCTAAAATTAAAAAGGGACAAATAGGGATGATGAACGCTGCTTTTAATGGGACATTGATGAAAGCAATGGTATAAAGTAATATCGTAATGATGCAAACCGTTATTAGCGGAATACTAATATTTTTTTGCTCATAAATTATTGGCATCACACCGTTTCTTTTTATAATCATTTTAAGGATGAAGTAAGCTATGGCTATGCATCCCGCAATTCCCCATACAGCAATACTTCCTTTGTATGCGTTTTTTAAAAATCCTGGAATTGGAAAGTGTTCATAGTAGGTAAAAAATCCAAGTCCGTATTGATGAATAACCGGACTCATCACGATGACAGAACCGAGTAGTGTTGCCGAAATAAAATAAGAAATATTTTTTATTCGTGAATTTTCATCACATAAATTCCATAGTAAGATAGAGTAGGGTAGAAGCATCGCACCTGAAGTGATTCTACATCCTACAGCAAATGCAAGCATGCCTGCGGCTAAAAGAATTTGTTTTTTACTGATGAAATATCCACTGAGTAAAACAAAACTCATCGCCCAAGTGTAATCCATCGCATTGCTGCTGTTTATAAAAACGATAGGAGTGAATGCTAATGCCACTGCACACCAATATGCATTTTTAATCCCTAATTGAATGAGCATGGCTGCAAATGCAATGATACCCATGGTGCTAATGATTGCTGTCAGTAAATTATAAAACAAAGAACCCATCTTCCAACAACTTGCATAAATAAGTTCTTGAACAGGATGTCCAGGTAATCGTGAAACTTCATAAATGCCGGTAGTGCCTATGCGTTCCGTTACCAATTGCATGGCCCAAGCGTCTTCTTCACTTCCAAATCCATCAAACAAAAAGGGAACTCTCGTTAAAAAAATAAAGAGTCCAAAGAGTATGAGGTTTCGAAATGGGTTGTTCATTTCATAAGTTACTTCAGTAGTTGAAGTGCTTTCTGAAGGGTGACATCTCGCTCATGAAGAATCGGATACATGCCTTCGTTTTTCCAAAGTAAACGTGCAATATATGCTTTGAGTTGAACTTGTAATAATGGTAATGACTTTTTTAAATCCTTATCATTTTTAATTACACCTTTTTTCTCTGAGTAATTAATAAATTCTTGAATGAAGGCTGCGTCTGCGTTGAATTGTGCTTTGAATTCTTTCGCACTTTCATATTTCATCAACTTCGTTCTATTTTGGTCTACATAATCGTATGCAAATTGATTCACACTTCCACTTGCAAAGAGTCGATTGATGTATTCACTGTTGTAAAGTGTATCTAACGGAACGAAAACATCAGGAGTGATACCACCACCACCATACACCGTTTTCCCAGATGGTGTTTTGTAGATCACAGTATCTGTTTGATGAATGCTGTCTTGGTTTAATAATTCACCATTCTTCATGCGTTCATACAATTCATCTTCATATTCCGAAAATCCGTGGTCGTAAGGTTTCTGAATACTTCTTCCTGTAGGAGTATAATAGCGCGCAATGGTTAATCGAATAGCACTTCCGTCGGGTAAAAGTGTTTGTTCCTGAACTAATCCTTTTCCAAACGAACGTCGACCAACAATGGTACCTCGATCCCAATCTTGAATCGCACCTGAAACAATTTCTGCAGCGGATGCCGATCCCTCATCAATCAAAATAATAAGTTGACCTTGTTCAAAGAGCCCATCATGTGCAGTAAAATATTGTGTTTTGGGTCTTGATTTTCCTTGAGTATATACGATCAGTTTTTTTCCTCCAATGAATTCATCAGAGATGGAAGTAGCGGCATCTAAAAATCCTCCAGGGTTTCCACGTAAATCCAAAATTAAATTGCGTAGTCCCTCTTTCTTGAGTCGTTGCATGGCAAGTATAAATTCATCGTACGTAGTGGCGCTAAATCGAGAAATTTTTATATATCCCGTTTGTGGAGTAATCATATAAGTAAATTCCAAACTATTGATTGGAATTCTTCCTCTTACTATTTTATAGTCGATCAATTTATTTTGCCCTCTTCGAAAAATCGAAACACGCACCATGGATCCTCCTGCACCACGGAGTGTTTTCATCACCATTTCATTCGTTATGCCAACTCCTGCCACTAAACTGCTATCTACTTTCACAATTCGATCACCAGGTTTGATTCCTAAACTTTCACTGGGTCCACCCGAAAGAGCAGATACAACCATAATGGTGTCTTCCTGAATATGAAATTCAATTCCGATCCCTTCAAAATTTCCTTCTAATGGCTCGTTGGCCGCTTGCAATTCTTCCTTCGGGATGTACGCCGAATGCGGATCTAATTGTTCCAAAAGTTTAACTATGGTTTCATTGGTTAACTTTTCTCGATTGATCGTATCTACATACTCTTGTTGGATATAATCTAATATGGAATTGAGTTTATTGTCAGATGAAATTTTTGGCGCAGGAGATAATGTAGTGCCGATATAAATTCCTGCAGCTAATGCTAATCCCACGACGATGGGAATTATAAATATCCGATTCGAACTACTTTCGTTCATTTTATTTTTTTTCTTCTTTAGGAAAGTGAAACACTTCTACGCCAAATCGACGTAAAAAATCAACTCCTTCTTCAACTTGAATTCCTTTGTATGCAGCATAGCTGTCTCTGAAAATTACTTTTTTTATTCCAGTAGTATAAATTATTCTAGCACAAGGAAGACACGGTGCTAACGTAACATAGAGTGTCGCATCCTCTAATGTAATTTGATTTTTTGCTGCATAAAGTATTGCATTCGCTTCTGCATGTAAAGCTAATGAACATCCACCTTTACGATCGCGTGCGCATCCATCCACAGGCCATTCTTCATCACAATTATGTGTACCTGCTGGTGGACCATTGTATCCTAATGAAATAATTCGGGTGTCTTTTGATATGACGGCTCCTACTTTCATCTTCACACAATGCGATTTCGTCGCAAGGTTTTGTGCTAGATCCATGTAAAGCTCATCAAAACTGATCTTACTCATAGGGCAAAGATAATAGGGTTTAGGATATGTTTTAAAGTGACGGGAAGTGGACCCTCAAGGCTTAATTATGAATGACTTGCGAGAAGATTTTTAAGGAATAGACCATATGCGTTATTTTCATTCTTATTGAAGGAAATGATTCTCGAGTTGCCTCATTTTTCTCCTTTTATACTTTTCACAACTTCCGATAAATAGATTTTAATACCAATAGCAAATATGGGAGAGTTCATTTTCGCATCAATTTCTTTATTGTTGATGAGCATAACGCGATATCCAACCCCTGCCGTTAATCCAACCCACTTAACAATTTTATATTGTGCATTCACACCTAACTGTGATGCCACTACGCCTTTTTTAAAAATTCTTCTTTTATTATCGTTTTTATCGAAGTATTGAAAATAACTTTGACCATAACCAATTTGAAGCGGTGTACTAATTTGCCAGTTTCCTTCGTTATAATGGATGTATTCCGCCATCACTGGGAAATATCGAAAGAAGAGTTGAGCTTTAACGGTGTCATTTTTTGCGTAAGTAAGCTCTTCACTAGGCAATACTTTTTGTTCTACAATATCTGAACTGAGCAAATTGTAACCAATTCCCAATCGCCATTTTTCATCAATCTTTACACCTCCTTTGAATCCCCAAACATCAGCACTTTTATTTCCAATAAACGAATAGTAACTATCAAAAACTAAAAAGGGACTGAGCGATCGTTTCTCGCTTTTCGGTTGACCATTTGCGATGGTGAAGAGCAAACACATAGGAAGAAGTAGCAGGGCTCTTAACATTCGTTTTGGCGCGGTTGTGTCGTATTTTCAGGCAAAGATAAAAAAGAGGATGCCATGTAAGAGAAGATTTCCATCCACCAGAAGAAGATATTGCTTGTTGGTACTTTGCTCATGTAGATTTAATATTCCTAGTATACTGAGTATTCCGCTGGAAATGGATGCAATAAGGAGTGAATTTGAAGACTGATGATAGGTGTAGAAATAGACTAACGTGATGGAAAGCAACAATAGTATGATGGCGACCCCTTTTGTTTTTCTAAATCCATGTTGAATCGGGAAAGTAACAATTCTCTTCAATTTATCTTTTTTTATATCCCGTAAGTCAATACTTATACTCAAAGCAAAAAGAAAAAGAAAGCGTTGTAGGAAAAGCAATAATGAATCGGAATTCTCCAATAGAATTGGGGCGGTTACAAAGGCCCAAGCTAAAGCGATGGTGAAGTTTTTTAAAAGATACACGGACCTCAGACCTTCGAAAGTCCCACTTTTTGTGGTAAATTGAGTGTAATAGATGATGCTTAGTATAGAAGCCAATCCATATTGTAAGAGTTGGAAAAAGGGGAAAGATAACTTCAATAATAAAATTAAAACTAAAATGAAGGCAACTGTTAAAATGATTTTACTTTCATTGATTTGAAAATTGGTGTTTGTAATTTTAATTTCAGGAGGTAATATGGCAATGTAATAACCAATAAATGTTCCTGTAAAAATAAAGAAGAAGTGAAATGCAGAAAAGTGGTTGGAAGTACTTGCCATCAATGCGCTTGATGTAGCCATTAAAAATGGATAGAAGAAATTACGGTGTACTGCGTAGGTTGTGCGACATAAAAGCATCAAAGTCATAAGGGGTTTATTATTTAATGTCACCTATGTTATGAACCAAGCAGTATGTTTATGGATAAATATCAAAAGAGCACAATTGGAATTGGATTGAATTAATATTTAGTGATTGTCTATTCCGTAAATGATAAGTCCTGTTAAACCCACACCTAAACTAATATATCCCCACTTTAAACTTTGTTGAATCTTTGTGTTCCGCGCCGATTTTTTATACCCAAATTGAAAGGCTTCGTTGTTCGCAATATTCTGATCGAAATTCTCCGGCAATTTCATTTTTTTAGGATTGAATCTACCTATAACAATACTGTAAATCATCGGAACAGGAATAGCATAAAAAGAAAGTAAACTAGATCCAACACCAACTACTGCAGATGAAATACTCGCACCTTTTGCTTTATAATATTCGCTAGCCACTTGCTCGCCTTGGATGTACAATTTCGCTTCTTCAATGGTAAAGTCTAAAGAGTCAGCAGGCGTGTAAATTATTTTTTCTTCTTGTCCTTCTGTTTGAATTGAAAACACATCGTAACGATCCACCGTTCTCATTTTCTTTCGTTTATCATTAATTTTTTTGAAGGATACAAACTCATCTCCGAGTTGATAAGTTTCAATGGGAATGTATTTACCGTTTAAAAGCAAAATCCGTTGTTGTGCCTGTATGTATTTTGGGAAAATGAACAGAAGAAGTAGCAGCAGAAGGGTCAGTTTTTTCATAGAGTTCAAAGCTATGAAATTGAAAGTAGTTATACCTAACATTTCTCTAATTCTGGAAAACAGTAGGCTGGGTTTGAGATTTATTCTACTATTCTGCCCCATTGAAATTAAAGCAGAATCCATTTTAAAAATGATTTAAATCAACGACATATTAATATAAAATGCTGATAAATAGAGAGATGATATATATACCCTGCCGTGGACTGATCCACTGAGTTTCTTAACTTTGTGTTCAAGAAAATAAGCCCATGTCACAATATAAATTTACCGATCGCCACATCGGACCAGATAATCAAGAAACGAAGGAAATGTTGAGCAAGGTAGGTGTATCTTCTATTGAAGAGCTTATCAGTAAAACGATTCCTGCCGATATTCGGTTGAAGAATGAATTAAATCTACCCGAAGCATCCGATGAGTCGAGTTATTTACGTGACCTGCGTGCCATGGCTGCAAAGAATAAAATTTTTAGAACCTATATTGGTTTAGGATACCATAATACTATTATTCCAGGTGTAATTCAACGCACCATTTTTGAGAATCCTGGCTGGTATACGGCTTATACACCTTATCAAGCCGAGATTGCTCAAGGTCGATTGGAAGCACTTCTGAATTTCCAAACCATGGTTTGTGATTTAACGGGAATGGAGTTGGCCAATGCTTCTTTATTAGATGAGTCGACGGCTGCTGCTGAAGGAATGACGATGTTGTTTGCAACACGTTCTAAAGAGCAAGAGAAAATGAATTGCGCTAAATTTTTTGTAAGTGATGATACTTTCCCGCAAACAATTGATGTTCTTAAAACCAGAGCGACTCCACTGGGAATTGAATTGGTTTTTGGAAAAACTTCGGAGTTCACATTCGGCAACGATTTTTACGGTGCGATGTTGCAATATCCCGGTAAGGAAGGAAATGTTTCAGATCATTCCGACTTCACCGAAAAATGTAAAGCGAATAATATTCGTGTAGTTGTAGCGGCTGATATCATGTCACTCGTTTTATTAACTCCTCCGGGCGAATGGGGTGCAGATGTAGTGGTGGGTTCTACTCAACGTTTTGGTGTGCCGATGGGTTTTGGCGGACCACATGCTGCTTATTTTGCAACGAAGGAATTGTACAAGCGTGATATTCCCGGACGTATCATCGGTCTAAGTATCGATGCTGCCGGTAAGCCTGCGCTACGTATGGCTTTGCAAACACGCGAACAACATATTAAACGCGATAAAGCAACTTCAAATATTTGTACTGCGCAAGTGTTGTTAGCGGTAATGGCATCGATGTATGCGGTGTACCATGGTCCTCGTGGATTAAAAGCAATTGCTCAAACCATCCATCTTCGCGCTGCTGCTTTAGCGGCGGGTGTAAAGAAGCAAGGATACACTGTTGTTCATGATCAGTTTTTTGATACTATAGCCATTGATGCTGGTGATAAAATGCAAACGATTCAAAAGTTAGCGGAAGATGCAAATATGAATTTCCGCTGTGAAAAATCGGGACGCATCATCATTAATTTTGATGAGACGACCTTGCATGATGACGTTACGGAGATCATTTATATTTTCGCAAAAGCTGCAGGATTCGATTATAAAAGAAATGGAGCCGATCCTACTTTGAAGCCGATCATCAGTGAAAATTTAACTTTAGCTCGTAAAACGCCTTACTTAACAAATATCGTTTTTAATAAGTACCGCAGTGAAACGGATATGATGCGTTATATCCGTTTGTTGGAAAGCAAGGATCTATCATTGAATTATTCGATGATTGCTTTAGGTTCTTGTACGATGAAGCTCAATGCTACAAGTGAAATGATGCCACTAAGTTGGCCGCTGTGGAATAGCATTCATCCATTCGCACCCGCTAATCAGCGCGAAGGTTATACGCAAATGCTAACGGAGTTGGAAGCTTATTTATGTGAGATCACTGGTTTTGCTGCCGTGTCTCTTCAGCCTAATTCAGGAGCGCAAGGTGAGTATGCAGGATTGATGGCTATTCGCAATTATTTAATCGCCAACGGTCAAGGACATCGTAATATCGTTTTAATTCCTTCCAGTGCGCATGGTACAAATCCAGCCACCGCAGTGATGGCGGGTTGGAAAATTGTTGTGGTGAAATGCGATGCTAATGGAAATATTGATTTGAACGATTTGCGCGAGAAAGCCGAGTTGCACAAAGATCATTTAGCGGCAGCGATGGTTACCTATCCAAGTACGCACGGTGTGTACGAAGAAGGTATTCGCGAATTAACTAAAATTATTCACGATAACGGTGGACAAGTGTACATGGATGGCGCAAATATGAATGCGCAAGTGGGATTAACAAGTCCGGGTATGATTGGCGCCGATGTATGTCACTTGAATTTACATAAAACATTTTCAATTCCGCACGGTGGTGGTGGACCTGGTATGGGTCCCATTGGTGTTGCAGCTCACTTAGCACCGCATCTTTCTAATCATTCTGTAGTTAATATTAATGATATTCGTCAAGGCACTGCCGTTAGTGCGGCTCCTTGGGGATCGGCATTAATTTTATTAATCAGCTATGGTTATATTCGTATGTTGGGCAGAGATGGTGTTCGTATGGCTACTGAGTATGCTATTTTTAATGCGAATTATATGAAAGCAAGATTAGAAGAGCATTACCCAATATTATACAAAGGAAAAAATGGATTTGTTGCTCATGAAATGATTTTGGATTGCAGAACATTTAAACAGACTGCGGGAATTGAAGTAACCGATATTGCAAAACGATTAATCGATTATGGATTCCATGCGCCTACGGTTGCATTCCCCGTGGCAGGAACCTTAATGGTTGAACCTACCGAAAGCGAATCAAAGGATGAGTTAGATCGTTTCTGCGATGCCATGATTGCCATTCGTGAAGAAATTCGCGCTATAGAAGATGGTCGCGCCGACAGAGTCAATAACGTATTGGTGAATGCACCGCATACTGCCGAAGAAGTTACTGCAGATGAATGGTTGCATCCTTATAGCCGCACCGAAGCTGCATGGCCTGCATCGTGGGTAAAAGGAAATAAGTTTTGGTCTTCTGTGAAGCGTGTCGACAACGCTTACGGTGACCGCAATCTTGTTTGTTCCTGTCCCGACATTAGCACGTACGAAACTGAGGAAGTAAGCTAGTTTTTAGGAACGAGACTTCTCGATTAGAGGTTGGATTTCTCATGTAGTTACTTGTAAGGAGTAGAAAAAGTGCATTCTAAATTTTAAATTCTAGTACCTAAATTACTTACAGTTTAACCGCAAGGAACGCGGGGAGGCGCAGGGAGCGTTGGGAAAATCAAGAAAATCTAACATCCAAAATCTAACATCCAAAAAAATGAAATGGCTCGGTAGAGAACGAAGTGGAAATGTAGACGATCGTCGCGGGATGTCGCGGCCTGCGGCTGGACTTGGTATTGGTGGAATTATTGTCGTTGTAATTTATATGTTTTTGGGAGGGGATTCAGCGGAGTTGGCGAATATTCTGCAACAACAACAAACAACCAATGCACCAAATACAGCGGTTGATCCCAACGATGAAGATGCCGTTTTTGTATCGGTAGTATTGAAGGATACCGAAGATGTTTGGGAGAAAATTTTTCGAGAGCAGTTTGGAAAGGAATATCGTAAACCTACCTTGGTGTTGTTTGATGGTGCGGTGGAATCGGCCTGCGGATTTCAACAATCAGCAACAGGTCCTTTCTATTGCCCCGCCGATGAAAAATTATACATCGATCTTTCTTTTTATCGATTGTTGAAAGAGCGCTTCAATGCACCCGGCGATTTTGCAATGGCGTATGTGGTAGCGCATGAAGTAGGACATCATGTGCAACATTTATTAGGTACATCGGATCAAGTGCATCAACAACGACAACAACTCAGCGAAAAAGATGGCAACAAACTTTCGGTGATGCTCGAATTGCAAGCTGATTTTTATGCAGGTCTGTGGGCACACCATGCTGATGCAATGAAAGGAATATTAGAACCAGGAGATATCGAAGAAGCCCTCACCGCTGCCAGCGCCATTGGCGATGATAACTACAACAGCAAGGTGGAGGCAGCATAGTGCCTGATGCATTTACACACGGCACTTCCGAACAACGCATGTATTGGTTCAATAAAGGCTACACCACAGGATCCCTCGAGCAAGGTGATACTTTTCGAGAGCTGTAATATTTTATTTAGTAAAAAAACCAGTCGATGGAAGAATAAATAATTTTTTTAGAAATATTATAAATAATAAATTTATCATAAAAAATCATGACCATCATAATAAATCGGCGCCTGCCTACCGAAGCTAAAAGCGAAGGTAGGTTCCATCAAACATAAATGGTACGATAAATATTAAAGTATCGAAATTTTCTAGGATCGAGCATCGAGCATCTAGAATCTAGTTTCGAAGCGAAAAGTAATTTTTTACCAGAATAAAAATCAAACAAAAGTTTAATATGGAAGAATATAAAATCCCAGGCCAAACACGCATCGGTCACGTGCATTTAAAAGTTTCTGATTTGCAAAAGTCCCTCGATTTCTATTGCGGATTATTGGGTTTTGAAATTACTACGATGTATGGTGAACAAGCTGCGTTTATTTCAGCCGGTGGATACCATCATCACATCGGACTCAATACTTGGCAAAGCAAAGGCGCAGGTCCAGCCGCACGAAATGCCGTCGGACTTTTTCACACCGCCATCTTATATCCAACCAGAAAAGATTTAGCAATCATCTTCGATCGACTTCGACAAGCGAGTTATCCATTAACAGGTGCTGCAGATCATTTAGTTTCCGAAGCACTCTATCTCGATGATCCCGACGGAAATGGTGTAGAACTCTATTGGGATAAACCAAAAGAACAGTGGAATTACAATCCAGATGGCACCATAGTCATGGACACCCTTCGTCTCGATTTGCAGGATTTATTGAAGGAATTGATTTAATAAATTCAGATTGATAGTTTACAATTTTTCAAATTGAAATTGATTGAAAAGAAATCTTAGATTTGTATTGGATGTAAATTAAAATGGTTGCCTGAAAATAAGCAATTATAAATTAATTCCTCTTTTAAATTTACCCTCCAGATAATTGAAGGGACACAGCATTTACCAATCCACCATCGCGAAGCCTCGCGACACCAATTCACCAATCCACCAATTCGCCAATCCACCAATTCTTGAATGAATTATCTCGCTCATCTATATCTCTCTGGAAACAACGATCCACTAAAAATCGGGAACTTCATCGCCGACCATGTAAAAGGATCTGTCATTGAAAACTATTCCGGCGATGTGCTTGCAGGAATTCATTTCCATCGATTAATCGACACATTTACCGATCAACATCCAATCGTTTCTATTTCCAACGCTCGCCTCCGACCTGATTTTCGGAAGTATGC
>JBJXGU010000209.1:0-3120 GCA_046160245.1 Bacteroidia bacterium | reverse complement strand
AATTTAAATACTTGGGACTTTTCGGATCCGTTTTTAAGATGCGTGCACCAAAAGCAACAACTCGACCTGTTAAATTATGAATGGGAAAAATGACACGACCACGAAAACGATCGTACTTTTTATTTTCCTGAACGATGATCAATCCCGTTTTTTCAAGCAACTCTTGTTGATGTCCTGCTGCTTCTGCTGCAGTAACCAATCCATCCCATTTATCGGGAGCGAATCCTAAATTAAATCGGCGAATCACTTCATCCGTAAATCCGCGTTCTCGAAAATAACTCAATCCAATGGCTTTGCCTTCTTCATTCTCCCATAAATAATCTTGATAAAATTTTTCAGCAAACGCAGTTACTGTAAATAAATTTTCACGCTGTGTTTGTTGCTCTATGAACTCTGCTGTTGGTGCTTCCTCTTCAATGGCAATGCTGTATTTCTTTGCCAAGTAACGCAAAGCTTCTGGAAAAGTAAAATGCTCATGCTCCATCACGAAGGTAACCGAGTCGCCAGCTTTACCACATCCAAAACATTTATAAAATCCTTTTACAGGCGATACGGTGAACGATGGCGTACGTTCATTATGAAAAGGACAATTCCCCAATAAATTAGCACCTCGCTTTTTCAACGAAACAAAATCGCCTATCACCTCTTCGATGCGAACGGTTTCGAGAATCTGCTGTTTGGTGTTATTGTTAATCATGGAGGGTAAAGATACATCAGGCGATAAAATCTCGCACTACAAATTAGTGATTTCGCTCGGTGGTAAACCTAACTAGCTGTTCTAATGAATCTTTATAAACAGACGAAGGAAAAGTATTCAATATAGTAAATGCCTGATTCTGATATTGGTGCATTTTCTCCTGGGCATACTTCAATCCACCTGCATTCATCACCATATTAATCACTTGCTCCACACGAGCCTTATCATCGCTATAACTTTTCACGGTATTGATGATAAATTTCTTGTCTTTTGAAGAGGAATTATTCAGTGCATAAATGAGCGGCAATGTCATTTTATGCTCTTTAATATCGATACCACGTGGCTTTCCGGTTTTCTCGGCTTGTTCATAATCGAAGAGATCATCTTTAATTTGAAATGCCATTCCCACGGCTTGACCAAAATCATGCATGCGTGTTACATTTTCTTTGTCGGCTTTTACAGAAGATGCTCCCGTTGCGCAACAGCTCGCAATGAGCGATGCAGTTTTCGCTTGGATGATATCGTAATAAATTTCTTCGTTGATGTCGAGCTTTCTTGCTTTTTCAATTTGCAACAATTCTCCTTCGCTCATTTTACGCACTGCCGTAGAAACAATTTTCAGTAATTCAAATTCTTCGTGTTCTACGGAGAGTAATAATCCGCGCGACAAAAGATAGTCACCAACAAGTACTGCAATTTTATTTTTCCAGATGGCATTAATCGAAAAAAATCCTCTTCGCAAATTACTATCATCTACTACATCATCGTGCACTAAGGTGGCGGTGTGCAACAATTCGATGAGCGATGCGGCACGGTAGGTACTTTCGGAAATACTTCCATTTAACCCGGCCGATAAAAAAACAAACATCGGACGCATTTGCTTTCCTTTACGTTTCACGATGTAATGCATGATTCGATCGAGAAGCGGCACGGAACTTTGCATCGCCTTGCGAAATTTCAATTCAAACTCCTCCATTTCCTTTCGGATGGGATGTTTGATTTCATCAAGGGAGATGGACATAAAAAAACTAATTCAATTTAAATACTACAGGAAGGGTATACTTCACTTTCACTGTTTCATCATTTTGTATTCCTGGTTTCCAATCTGGCATTTCACTAACCACTCGAACCGCTTCTTTATCGCAGGAAGTACCAATCCCTCTTAACACTTTAACATCCGTCACTTTTCCTTTCTCATTGATGACAAATGAAACGAACACTTTACCCGTAATTTTAACTGCTAATGCATCACTAGGATACTTTACACTGTTTGAAAGATATTCCATCATAGCAGTTGTACCTCCCGGAAACTCGGGCATTGTTTCAACAGCAATAAATACATTTTCATCGGAAGGATCTCTTTCCGGTAATTGTTGTGCAAATCCAGCGAATGGCAGGCTAAACATTAAAATAAATAGAAGCTTTTTCATGAAATTTGAAATTAGTTAACGAAGATAAGCTATTTACAGAAATTCCAATAAAATTAGCTCTTTGCTCTCTTAAAAACGGGAACGGTACTGCAGGGTTCTCCGTACATAATACTTTTCACGACAGGACTCAATCGTGCTGTTAACTGAACATACGCTTGAACAGGAACAGGCTTCTTACTACAACCTTTGATCACGACACGTTGGTCGCGATATTCCTCAATATTCAAAGTTGCGATCTTCTCACGATACAACTCCTCCACTAATATTTGTGTATTACCGAAAACAATAGTTTTTGCAAAGGGATGCAAAGAAGTACTCAAAAGCATCCAAGCCCAACGTGGAATAATTGCATCAGTAGAACAAAATAAAGCGACGTGCTTTTCTTGATATTGTTTCCAATCGTTTTCCGAAATAAAAGCTCTGAAATCTTTTTCGCGCAACAACAATCCTTCCACCAGTAAATTAGCAATATCCAATTCCATCACATCGGATTCTGGATACCACTCTTCAAGGTCGAGGGTGAGGAGAGAGGAGGCGGAGATTTTATTTTCTATCATCTAGGGTTACGAATGTACTGTGGATACGAATTACGAATCGATACGAATGTACTTTGGATACGAATTACGAATCGATACGAATGTACGAATTACGAATCTTACGAATGCGCTAATACGCTAATTTTAGGTTACGAACTTGTCTGCAGAAAGCAGGCTACGAATCAATACGAATGTACTTTGGATACGAATTACGAATCGATACGATTTGGGTTACGAATTACGAATCAATACGAATGTACGAATTACGAATTTCACGAATACGCTAATTCACGAAATACAATGCGTAGCCTCGCAATTCAATTACTCCAATTCTGAATTCTTAATTCTTAATTCTTAATTAAACCTACCACATCCCCAACTCCAACCTTGCTTCTTCGCTCATCATGTCTTTTTCCCAGGGGGGATTGAAGGTGATTTCTACTTTGGCGGTGTTTAC
>JBJXGU010000208.1:0-5352 GCA_046160245.1 Bacteroidia bacterium | reverse complement strand
AACAACCAAGGGATTCACGCTCGTTATGGTTGCATTGGAAAATATAGAACAATAAAACTCAGCCGCGTCTATAGCATTTCCATCCATCCAGAGACAAGGATAAATACTATGATTTAGTTTCATGAGTTTGAACAATTAAACATCCACTGAACACCAAATTTATCTTTACAACTTCCAAAATAAGCTCCCCAGAACATATCTTGTAATTGCATTTCTACTTTTCCGCCTGCAGAAAGTTTGTCGAAGAGCTTTTTAGTTTCTTCTCTCGTGTCTGGCTCCAAATTAATGTACATATTGTTACCAAAGTTCACCGTAAATCCCATCGATTCGGGAGCATCCGTACCCATAATGATATGTCCACCAAGAATAGCGAGCTCTACATGCATCACCAATTTTTTATCTTCTTCTGGCATGGGTGGCATTGCATCGTCAGTAGGAATTTCGCCAAAGCGATTGATTCCATCTCCAAGAAATTCTCCGCCAAAAACGGATTTATAAAATAAAAATGCTTCCTCTGTTTGGCGTGGGAAATTTAAGTAAGTGCTCGTGCGTGCCATAAAATGATTATTAGTGGATGTAAATATATTTAATTTGAAGTGGAAATTTCCTACTATGCAGAAAATTCATAGTCTCTTTCTACTTTACATATTCGAACCTTGAAAGCAGCGTACCATTGTTCACGACCCTTTTTTTGTGCCATGCGATGATCGGCTTGTTGTTTCCATGTTTTTATACTTTCCAAACTGCTCCAATAGGAAACGGTAATTCCAATTTCTTCGCGTGCCGATTCAAGACCTAAGTATCCCTCTATTTCTTTAGATAATTCTTCCATTAGGGTGGCAGTTTCGGAATAGCCATGATCTCCTTCTGTTCGAAGGGAAGTAAAGATGACAGCGTAATAAGGTGCGGAAGGAGTTAATGCGATCATAGGATATAGATAATATTTTGATAAATAATTATTTCAAAAATATTTATTCTACGTCACAAATAGAAAATAATGTGAAAAATTAAATCAATAAAAAAGGTGCCCCAAATCTCAGAGCACCTTTTATTGTTATGACCGAAGCCTAATATTCTGTTATCTCCAAGCACTCAATACTCCGCACATCAACATGGCTGTTATTCCCCAATAACCTAAATTGATCAAAGCCCATGCTCTGGATCTCATTTCGAAGATGGCCATTGTAGAGAAAATTGGAAGTAGAACGGTTAATGTAAATGCGAAACCGTGGAATACGCCATGTCCAAATGTTACATAACTATGTCCGTCAGGTGCAGTTGTTTGAAATCCACCATCGGCACCACCAGCACCTGTAACCCATCCCCAGAAGAACATCGACAGTAAAAAAGAAGTAACTAATGTAAGCACATACAATGCAGGATTAGGACCCTTACCTATACTCTCTTTGGTAAATCCATTTGCTTTCATCCATGCATTTCCCAACAGACTGGGATGGTAATAAATGAAGCCCATGATCATTGGGATCAGGGTTGAAATTAGCAAAGACACGAAGTTCATTTTTGGTTCCATGATTTTGTTTTTGATTGGTTAGAGAACAAATGTATATAAAAATTGAATGAACATGAAAAAAGTTCAATATTGGGCGCTTAATACCAATTACAATTATATTTTAGTTCAAAGCTGCAACGTATTTTTTTGCCAAGACGATTTAAAAAAATTGTTGCATAGCCATAGTCTACGGAACTATTTTTTTAAGAAGTATTGGTGAAAAAGAGTCCCGATAGCTATCGCATAGGCGTCAGGCTTAAATAATACATTTCGATAAAAATTCAACTAGTTTTCCTCGTAAACAATGGAATTTTTCTAGTCAATAAAATTGAACAGATTACGTCTAGGAAAAAAATTAAGTATGATATTGATAAGCCCGCCCGCCATAAAATTGGATAAAATCCAATTTTATGGCGGGCGGGCAATATTAAGGGGGGTGAATTCTTGTAGGGGCGCATTGCAATGCGCCCCTACATTCTAGGTTTTCGACCCTTAATATTTCTGAAAAACATTCTTTAAACCAAAAATTAGCCTGACGCTAATGCGATAGCTATCGGGAAGCAGATCGGACTAAAATATATTTTTATTTGGTATAACATCGTTCTTGACGATATTTCGAGCTGAAATCGTTTTATTGTTTCTCTACTTTAAAGGATGATAATATTTTCGTGCCGCAACTTTTTAGGGCTTTGCTACTGTGTGGCAGTTGAGCTTGAATGGATACAATTAATTCATTTTTCAAGTCTGGGTATTTTCGACATAAATTAAATAAAGTTAACATCGAATAATATTTTGTGGCGATAGAAATCGATGGCGTATTCAACCAATAAAAAAGTCGGTCAACAATTTCTCCTTCTAATTTTTGAGGCAAATCATCTCCGCAAATCATACATTGTTTTGCAAGAGTTCTATCGAAATTAAGAATGTGAATTCGATCGAAGTTTTTAAAACCTTCCACAATAATTTCTTTTGATTTACTTGGATCGATTCCACTGATGTCGCCCAGTAACCACGAAAATCGAGTGGAGGTAGGATGTTCTAAATAAAGCACAGAGAATAAATCCTTGAGTGGGATTTTCTGCTTTATAATTTTGTGCGCGATTGCAATTCGGTATTCAGAAAAACTGCTACCAATGTTTTTTGTAATTTCTTTTTTGATGGAGGCTGAGCTCATGGTATAGTATTCGACAAATGTCGAGACGATCTACAATTCTGATTTATTGATTTGAAAACTTTAAAGGTGAGATAACAATTCGGTGTCCATCCGGATCTATAATGGTAATTCCATTTTCTTGCCAATACGGGTTCTTGGATAATACTTTTTCGATGTTGTTTTTTTCGATTCTTGCTATTATTTCTTTGTAGTCATTTTCACTTTCCGGGTAAAATACGAGGAGGTTGTCTTCATCAAATTGGTGATCGACAACATCTCGGGTGGTCGTAAATTCTAAGTGCCAATTTAAATTATTTTTCCCTAAAAATACACCATCGTAGCCTGAATGATTTTTAAATTCACCCATTACATCAAGTCCCAGGATGGTGGTATAAAAAGTAATCAGTGGTTGTAAATACTGGGTATGTCGAGCGATACGGAGTTGCATAATGGAATTGTTATTTTTTCATCTTTCAATTAAGAAAGCACACATAGATATATCGAGTTTCCGGTTTTCGTACAGTCTATTTCACAAACATATCTGGGAACGAATTTCCCAAATACATACATGAAAATTATATTTATACCTTCTTCCTTGTCACAATTTTTCCTGCTAACCATCCCATAGGAATATAAGCTAAAGCCAGGTCGGTAACATTAAACCACATAGGAGCCGGAAGCATCATCACTGCCGATATTCCGCCAATTAAGAAAATACATCCAATAGCAATTGCAAATTTCATTTTGTTATTAGCGGCAAGAAGTGCAGCAATGATCGCACCTACAAATGTTCCCAATGCATGTGCTAGCAACGGCATAAGAAAGTTGATGGGTGTAAATAAATGGATCGATGCTTTAAGTCCTTCCATCGTCGTGATATCGGCGCCTTCGGGTGGAGGAATGATAGATCCGCTGATTTGGATGATAGTGCCATTGACAATACTTCCAATGACAAGTCCGAGAATGACAGCAAGAATGTTTTTTACAGTAGAGTTCATAGAGAGGTTAATTCTAGTGATTAGATAATATTGAGTGTAGAGACAACCATCAAAAAACGAATAGAATTTTCTCTATTCGTTTTGTAAAAGTACTAATATTATTTATTCACCAAATTATAGGCTATATCCCACTAAGTCTTCCCGAATGTATCCTTTCCAGCTCCTCTCGTTTCCACTTATTAATCACCTCCTGACTAATTTCTGCCTCGGCCTCCTTGAAGCGGCGAGTATGACTCTTTTTATTAGAAATTTCTTGCTCTAATGCATAGTTTCCGGTTTGCTTAGCCAGCTCCAGTTTCTCAAAACTCAATTGACTTCTTAACGTCATTTGCTCCACACTTTCAATTTGAAAAACATGTTCGTCGTTCTCTAGTATATCATCATAGGGACCGCGCGATGAAAGCAGCTTCACGAGAACCGGCGACATCTCAATCGCTAAAAATAAAAGCATAATAAAAATACTAGCCATAGAAATAGTAGCGCTGTTGTTTGAAACATTTCCCAATGCAGCGAGTCGTTTATCAAAACCATCATACGCACCTCTAACAATAGAAGATTTTAAGCTTTCAATTGTAGCAGCCGTTTGGTCTAATT
The DNA here is from genome assembly GCA_046160245.1 of Bacteroidia bacterium. Taxonomy (GTDB): domain Bacteria; phylum Bacteroidota; class Bacteroidia; order AKYH767-A; family OLB10; genus JAJTFW01. The sequence continues at coordinate 1,097 of JBJXGU010000208.1, read as the reverse complement.
CTTTTTGCTTTGATTGAATGAGCGGGAAATTGTTCGCTATTAAATTACTTAATTCCTGTTGTGCTTTTTCGGCATCCGCTTTTTTAATTTTGTAGATGGTAGCGGCTCCACGTTTATTTGATCCTCCACTTCCATCCGCTTCCACACGTGCCACTTCGTCTAATAGGTTGCGTTGTAAAGTAGCCTGCGTTAGTTCTCCTTTCAATGATTTTATTTGTGATGCAAGGGTAGCCATCTCCGCAGTGTACCGACTTGTCAACGTAGTTTCTTGAAGCTTGATGTCTTTTTGCTTCATGATTTCCAATTCATATTCGATGGAAGTATGGAAGATTTGAAGTTCCAACGGTTTTGAAATCACAAAGGCAATGACGGCAGCCAAAATAATTCGCGGAGTGGCCATCTTAAATTCATTCCAAAATCCGCCTCCTTTTTTCATACTCGAAACGATGTAACGGTCGAGGTTAAAAATCATCGCACCCCAAACGCATCCAAAAATTACGGCTGCTAAAATTCTCCAGATCAATGCCATGTCGTTAAATATAAAATAGAGTGCATATCCTCCGGAAATGGCAGCAAAGAGTCCGGTGAAAAAGACGGTAGCGCCCATGCCTACATATTTTGAATGTTCGGTAGGTGTTTTTTGGAGGATCTCCTGGTTCACTCCGGAGCAGAACCAAAAGAAGTTTTTCAATTTTTCCATGATTGGGGTTGTTTAGGAAGGGGAGAACGTATTCTCCTACTGAAATTTAAAATACCTAACGCAATATGGATTGTAAATATTGATCTAAAGGGAAATATTCTTACTCAAGCAACGAATTTCAGGGTCGAAGATTATGAATTGGTGGGATATTTAAAATTAGGCTTCGAAACGGAGTTAGCTTCAAGCTAAAGGTTTCAAGCTTCAAGATCATCGCAACGAAATAATTCTAACTACGAAAAATATTATTTAGTCTCCGCACCCCTTGCGTCTTCCCCGCGTTCCTAGCGGTTAAACTGTAAGTATTTTAGGTGCTAGAATTCTATCTTCGTGTATTCGTAAATTCGTAATTCGTACATTCGTATCGATTCGTAATTCGTAACCTTCTAGAATTTAAATC
>JBJXGU010000207.1:0-4730 GCA_046160245.1 Bacteroidia bacterium | reverse complement strand
CTATTGTGCTCAAATAAAAATGAGATGAGTACAATTGACCTATTGAAAGAAAGAAGTGGTAATTCCTGCGAACTGTGCAAAGCAACTGATCATCTTTCCATTTATAATGTCCCACCTCAAGGGGAATCTTATGGTGATGCTGCCATTTTCATTTGCAAAACATGTTTAGATCAATTAGAAAAGAAAGAAGACCTCAATACTTTACATTGGTCTTGTCTACGCGATAGTATGTGGAGCGAGGTGACTCCGGTTCAAGTGGTGTCTTGGCGTATGTTAAATCGCTTGAAAAATGAAACATGGGCTGCTGATCTCATCGATCAAATGTATCTGGAGGATGATAATTTGGAATGGGCTAAAGCAACAGGTGATCATTTAGAATCGGATGCTGACGATTTGCATCGCGATAGTAACGGAGTGCTTTTACGTAGTGGTGATTCTGTTACACTCATCAAGTCGCTTGATGTAAAAGGATCACAGATTAATGCGAAGATTGGAACGGTTGTAAAAAACATCAAAATAGTTTCAGAAAATTCAGAACAAATAGAAGGAAAAATTGAAGGGCAATCCATTATTATTCTTACAAAATTTGTTAGAAAATCTTCTTGATTATTTTTTTGGAATGAGTTTAGTTTGTACGATAAAATTAATTTAAATAAAGATAGTTTGCTAAAATTATAATTAGTTCATTGAATTATAAAAATAAAAAAGCCTGATGAAATTTCATCAGGCTTTTTCATTGTATAAAATTATTTTATTTTGTAAGCATCAATGATTTTGAAGAAACAACATTTCCATCAAGCATCAATGAATACGTATAGTTTCCTGCAGCATATTCATTCGCATTCAATGTAACCTGTCCATTCCCTTTTCCTTTCAATACATAATCACTCACAACAACTCCGGTAACTGAAGTAATTGTTAAACGAGCATTTTTTGAATTCTCTGGTAAAAAATACTTGATAGTAGTTGATTGATTAAATGGGTTAGGCGAATTTTGTTCTAAAATTGCGCTTGTCGGATTGCTTAAACGTTCTGCTGTTGAACCATTGTTAAGTGCGGCTTCAATGGCAGCAACTTTACTTTCAAGTGCGGTTAATTGAGATTTTAATGTTTCAATTGCAGCATTCTTAGATTCAATTTGTGTTTGTTGTTCTTGAATTGCAGCAGTCAATACTGGAATCATTCCCATGTAATTTACTACTTTAATAGAAGCAGATTGACTGATTAACACTCCTGTTTTAGGATGAATTTTTTCAGGCAATGTTACCTCTTGAACTAAGTTTGGAAATTGCTCTTGTAAATTAGCAGCCATAAATCCAGTTTGTAAATCAGAAGGTAAATACAAGTTTGGATATTCTGACGTACGGAAATTATAAGTAGCGGTTTCTAATTTATTCAGTTTGGTTAATACAGATCCTAATGGTTGAATGTTACTTTTTAAACGTGAATCTGATGGAGTATAATACCTCCATGCTAATACATTTCCTTGGAAGTAACCTGCAAAGTCAATAGGTGATGTTGCAGTAGATGTGTCTGTAGCGATACCCCATATTGCAATGTTTTGAGTGGCAAATTGAGAAGCACCGAAAACACCGTTTCCAACATTTCCTCCGTTCGTTTGTCCCCATGTACCAGTAGGATCAACAAGAGCTCCAGGATTGTAAGCACTAAATCCAAGTACACCAATATTTCCATCGCCTTCCACACCTACTCCATTTCCAAATCCATTTACACCAATAAAATTACCGTTAGAAGAAATTCCAATTCCACCTGTATCACTAGTAACAGAATTTACTTGCAAACCAATAACATCAAGAGGCCCTGCGTATTTTCCGAGAATATTTACAATTGGATCAACATTGGTAGTTGTTCCAAGGATATCTAATCTTGATACCGGAGCACTGATACCTATACCAACTTTTCCATTGCTTGAGACAGTCATTCGAACAGCATTGTTCGTTCGAATTTTAAACGACTTGTTATCGGTAGTTCCAATAAAGTTGGTTGAAGTGTTTGTTCCTGCATTTCCATTTAAATTCCATGACTGTGCATTCACCTGCTGTGCTGACACTGTAAATAACAGCGCTAAGCCACAAAGTAATTTTGTTTTTTTCATTTGATTTGGGTTTTAGATTAATAGACCCAAGGTACAAAAAATCTTGAAGTAACAAAGGATTTTATTGAAATATTCGCAACTCATTCACTTCAAAGGATAAATAATGCCAGTGTAATAATGCCATACTCTAATTTATTCCTACCTACATTGACTTGTGCCTAAGTGATAGGATTATTTCAAAGTAGCGGCGGTATGAAATAGTTGCTTTCCAATTTATAGTAAGAATTTGAATGTCTAAAATTAATGAGCTTCAACAACCAAGACCTTGCTAATAAAAGGGGTTCCTGAGGTGGATTTTAAGATATATAAACCAGGCGAATCTATTCGAATTTCCAGTGTTCCGGATCCTTTAAAATTAGAAATGATTCTACCTTGTACATCACTCAAGGAAAGTGTATGAATTCCATTAGGCAGTTGAACATACAATACACCGTTTGATGGATTTGGTCCTATTATAATATCAGAACTTCTTATGATCTCTGCCGTAGAAGTAGGTTTTGAAAGACGAGCGATAAATAAATCTTGATAAGTAGAAGTAGTGTTGTTTAATTGGAGTGAACCAAATTCAACCGGTGAGCTTTCAAACATGCCGGTTATCGTAATATCTCCATTTGGAGATGCTGTTACTCCATAACACCTTTCATTTAAATTACCTGTTGGCCCGGTAACCCATTCCAAATTTCCATTCCCATTATATTTAGCGATATAAACATCCTCTCCTCCTGACGAAATTAAAGATGTAGTATCAAAGGATACAAATGTACTGTCATACCATCCGGTTACATAAATTTCATTCGTTCCATAGGTGTCTATATCATAACCAGTCGCTAATCCTGGACCAGAAGAATTTTTTGCCCAAACTACACTTCCGAGAGAGTTATACTTTGCAATGAACATTGCCGATTCACCATTGTTGTAAATATTTATTGAACCAAAAGAGAGAATTGGACTTTCGAAATTTCCGGTGATATAAGTGTCACCATTATTAGATACTGAAACTGATCTAGCGACTTCAGATGATGCACCAATTCCTCGCGTAGCCCATTGTGCAACTCCAGCAGAATCAAGTTTAGCAAGAAAAACATCAGAGCTGCCACTGTTAGGTAAGGTAAACGAACCAATCGTTATGCCGTTAGCGCCATACATACCGGTAATATAAATATTATTCAAATTATCACAATCCACGCCTAAGCCCCAATCATCCATAATGCCACCGATACTTTGCGCCCATTGTAATACACCTCCGCTGTTGTATTTTGCCAAAAGCACATCAACATTATTTATATCGTTTACAACGAGTGAATCAAATAATATGGTTTGAGATTTAAATCGACCAATAACAATCACATCATTGCTATTGTTGCATTGAAGTGAATGTCCTACCACATAATTTACCAGACTTGTACCTCGCACTCCCTTGCCCCAAATTTCATTTCCTAAACTATCGTATTTGATTAAAAACATCGAATATTGAAAATTCGACGTCAAGAGAGAATCTCCGCCGAACAAAATATTATTATTATAAGTTCCGGTTAAATAGATGTTGCCATTTCCATCGCAAGCAATATCATTTACACTTTCTTCTCCAACATTTCCAAAAGAACGAATCCACATTTCATTGCCAGCAGCATCGTATTTGGCAATGAAAACGTCATACCCTCCATTCGAATTGATAACATTGTTTTGAAAGCTCAGTGGGGTGCTAAAATAACTTCCAGCAACTATGAGGTTTCCACTAGCGTCAGTACAACTACGAACTGCAATATCAAAATGATTTCCGTTTGCACTTTTTACCCATTGCCAAATTGGAGTTTGCGCATACGCTAAGTTGTATATTGAACAGAGAGCAGAAATGATGATCAGTAATAAATATCGCATATTACCTGCTTTTATTTATTGTAAATGTATAAATAATATTTGCGATTCAATATACAATTAATCGATATTAAATGTTAAATAGCTAAATATGCTTTTTAGAATTTCAAAGTATTTACTAAGCATCTTAGATTAATTTTTCGGTGGTCTACATGCAGTACTTTTCGATTTGCCATTTTCATGTTCACTCATTCTTCGAATAAAATTCGCAGTGTAACCAATATAAAATAAATGGTCCTGTAAACTATACAATACATAGACAGCAAACTTTGGATGTTCCATTTAAAACATTTTTTAACCCCAATGAAAAAGGAAGGTCGATTCAAGGCCAAAATTAAATAAAATAACCCAGTAGCGAGCCGAAGGCTCTGCTACTGGGTTATATTCCGCCACCAAAGTAGAGAAACTCGCTGAAGCTCATTTCACACTTTGGGGCGGTGCAGCGTGCCGAAGGCTCTGCTGCACCGCTCCCCCTCCTGGGCTCGAACCAGGGACCCCATGATTAACAGTCATGTGCTCTAACCAGCTGAGCTAAGGAGGAATAATCCTCTCTCTGTTTTACAGGGAGAGGACCACAGTTTCCGGCTCAAGCCATCAAGAAGCGTCGCTTGCGTCTGCTTCTTAACTAAAACACTTGTATGGGGCATTAGGTGAAGAACGTTGTAATGGCCAACTAAACGTTGTTTTCATTACGGGGTTGCAAAAATAATACATCAGTTGTTAATTCACAAAGTTCTGC
>JBJXGU010000206.1:0-7907 GCA_046160245.1 Bacteroidia bacterium | reverse complement strand
TGCTCTTATTATTCATTACGATGAATAGTAAAGGACAAACAAATTGTATTTACATGATCTCTGGTCGAGTGATTGATGATCGGACGAAAGAAACTTTGCCTTTTGCCAGAGTGGAATTGATGCCATTAGGCAAAGTCTTGGTGTGTAACGAAAACGGCGAATTTATTTTCGATGGATTATGTGCGGGTGAGCTTATTATAAAAACGTATTATATCGGATTGGATACATTGAAGCAATCTGTCTCTCTACAAAAAAATATCAACGTTATTTTGAAGTTGAAGCCGTTGACTAAAGAGCTGAAACAAACCGAAGTGGTTGCTGAGCAACTCGAAGGGAAAAGTACGCAACTTAAAGATTCTGTTTCGCAAATTGAAATGCGTAAAAGCGCGGGACTTAGTTTGACTTCGTATTTGAAGAACGTAACAGGTGTTACGGGAATGTCGACCGGTTCTTCCATCGTAAAGCCTGTTATCCATGGTATGCACAGTCAGCGTGTGATTATTATGAACGCAGGCATTCGACAAGAGGGTCAGCAATGGGGAACTGAACATGCACCTGAGATTGATCCGTATATAGCGAATAAATTGCAAGTGATAAAAGGCGTTTCTTCGATTCAATATGGCGCCGATGCAATCGCAGGCGTGATCATTGTTGAACCGCGCAAATTGCACCATGAGCCTGGTTTGAATGCTGAATTGAATTTAGCTGGCTTTTCTAACGGTCGGCAAGGTGTAGTTTCTGGATTAGTAGAACAACATCTTGGAAAGTTTTACGATCTCTGTTGGCGATTGCAAGGAACTTTGAAGAAATCAGGAAATGTGAATACGCCCGATGTGTATTTAGAAAACACAGGATTTGAAGAAGTGAACTGGAGTGCGAGTTTAGGTTTGGAAAGAAAACGTTGTGGAATAGAAACTTTTTTTAGCCAATTCAAAACAACAATTGGAATTTTTAGAGGAGCACACATAGGAAATGTGAGCGATCTTAATCGAATTATTCAGTCAGGAGAAACGATTACAGATGATCGATTCACTTATAAGATTTCAAATCCTCGACAAGAAATTTTGCATTACTTATTCTCTACAAAGGCTTGGTGGACCATCACTAATGTTGGCAAATTGAATTTGTTATATGGATATCAATACAACCAAAGAGTAGAATACGACCGCTTTCGACCTTTGAATGATTCCATTGCAGCACTAAATCGCCCAGAGCTGCAATTGGAATTGTTTACACATACTGCTGATTTGAATTTAGAGACCAGATATTATAAGGGATTTACTGCAAATGTAGGCTTGTCAGGAATGATCCAGGACAATCAATACAGCGGCCTGCGATACTTTGTTCCCAACTATCAATTGTATAACGGTGGTGCCTATGGGTTAGTGAAGTGGAGAAAGAATAGAGTAGAAGTAGAGTCAGGGATACGTTATGATCGAAAAACGGAATCTGTTTATCGAAATATCAATAATGAAGTGATTCAAAACGATTATAAATTTAATACACTCGGTTGGTCGGCAGGAATTTTATTTAAACAAGATTCTATTTTTTCGTGGAGATTGAATTCAGGCAGAACCCAACGCACGCCCAGCATCAACGAGTGGTTCAGCAATGGACTCCATCATGGCGCTGCGAGTTTTGAAATTGGTGATACTACCCTCGGAATGGAAAAAGCATGGAATATCAATGCCGTGATGAATATTCAAACAAAGCGATTGGCGATGGAATTGAATATTTTTTACATGTATATTCAAGATTATATTTATTTAGTGCCTAGCACTAAGTCAGTATTAACGGTGAATGGAGCGTTTCCATCTTACGCCTATCAACATGTGGATGCAGGGTTTAAAGGAATTGATTTTTCCTTCAACTGGCAATGTAGTCCTCACCTCAATTTCACCTCGAAAAACAGTTTGGTGTATGCATGGAACTTTACGGCGAAACGATATTTGGAATTGATTCCGCCGCCTCAATTCGATCAGATGTTGAGCTATCAATTTAAAGATACAGAGCGACGAAAGGATCAAACTGTTGGAGTATCTGTCTTGCATGTGATGAAGCAATTTCGTTTTGCAGAAGGAAGTGATTTTATTCCACCTCCAAAATCTTATACATTAATTGGATTTGAAGCCGCCGCCACTTTCATCCTAAATCATCAGCCATTCATTATTGGATTATCGGTTAACAATTTATTGAATACAAAGTATCGCGATTATCTCAATCGCTTTCGTTATTATGCTGATGAGATGGGAAGAAATATTTCAGTAAAAATAAAAATTCCATTGTCGTTTAAAACCGCAGCTCATGCACATGAGCATCCTGAAATCGATAAAAATTAAATTAACGTATTTAGAAAAATTAAATTAACTTATAAAAAAATCAATATGAAAACAATATCAATCAATAGAATTATTTTTACCTTTCTCCTTATTTCTCTAGTTTGTTCTTGTAAAAAAGATAAAACCAACGAACCTATTCCAATAAATCAATCGGAATTAATTACAAAAGTACAGTTGGTGTTTAAAGATTCGATCACAAGTAATATTGTGCAAATTGCGACTTTTTCAGATTTGGATGGTCCGGGTGGAAATGTAGCTACTATAGATTCTATTTTGTTGGCAAGCAATACGACCTATTACATGGAACTAGTTGTGTTAGACGAAACCAAAACCCCTTTAGATACCATTTCAAATGAAGTATTGGATGAAGGAGACGTTCATTTATTTGTCTTTTCTCCAAATCCTTCTGCTAACTTTATAGAAACTACAATTTTGGATATGGATATTAACTTTAAACCTATTGGATTATCATCCATCTTACATACCTCGAACATAGGCTTAGGTACTTACACCGTAGAACTAAGGCACTTCGATTCTGAAGTGGCGAAGGCGGCAAATATTACTTTCGATACCGATGTATCCATTACATTTGATGTTCGATTGCAATAATTGTGGGATTGATATTCATCGATTGAAATAGAAGGGTAGATTGAAACAATGAAATGTATGAGTGAAATTGTATTTTTGTTTTTACGTTTCATTGTTTTATTATAAGTTAATCAAAATAGATTATGAAAAAAATGTGGGTGTTATTTGTTTTGTTCTTTTCCATGCAGGGAAGGGCTCAGACTCTTTATTTTCCTCCATTGATTGGAAATGCATGGGATACTCTTTCTCCAGCTTCATTGGGATGGTGTCAGCCTGAATTAGATTCGCTGATTGATTATTTAGATGCGAATAATACTAAAGCTTTTATCCTTTTAAAAGATGGTAAAATTGTTATTGAAAAATATTTTGGCACATTTACGATCGATAGCTTATGGTATTGGGCTTCGGCAGGTAAAACGTTAACCGGATTTACAGTGGGTATTGCTCAGCAAGAAGGATTTTTATCAATTCAAGATACTACATCCAATTATTTAGGTCCCGGCTGGACCGTCTGCCCACCGCTGAAGGAAGATAAAATTACAATTCGGCACCAACTCACCATGAGCTCTGGACTTGATGATGGTGTTCCTGATCATTATTGCACACTCGATACTTGTTTGCAATACTTAGCCGATGCGGGCACACGCTGGGCTTATCATAACGGTCCTTATACTTTACTCGATAGCGTCATTGAATCGGCAACCGGACAAACGTTTAATAGCTATTTCACTCAGAAAATAAAGAATCCGACAGGAATGACTGGAGCATTTTTTCCGAGTGGATATAATAATGTTTTTTTCAGTAAACCAAGAAGCATGGCACGTTTTGGATTGCTGATGTTGAATCAAGGAAATTGGAACGGCAATCAAATTTTAACCGACACCAGTTATTTTCAGCAAATGGTGAACAGCTCACAAACATTAAATCCATCTTATGGCTATTTAACTTGGCTCAATGGTAAATCATCTTTCATGGTTCCTGGATTGCAGTTTAATTTTCCAGGTTCTTTCAGTCCAAATGCACCAAGTGATATGATTGCTGCACTTGGTAAAGATGGTCAAATCATCAATATTGTGCCTTCACAAAATTTAGTTTACATCCGAATGGGAAATGCTCCCGGAGTCGGAGAGGTGCCCATTGCTTTTAATGATACAGTGTGGATTAAATTGAATGCAGTAATGTGCAATACTACTTCCCTCTCCAATTTGTCTTCGGAAGCAACGTTTTCTGTTTCTCCTAACCCATTTCATGATGTAGTAACTATTCAAAACAAAACTCAAGGTAGAGTAGAAGTAATCCTGATGGATGTAACCGGAAAGAGAATGATTTCAGAATTCTTCAGTGATGCAGAATTTAAATTGAATTTGAGCGATTTTTCAAATGGAATGTACTTAATGAAAGTAATTTCGAGTGATGGAAAATCATTGGTGCAACGTATTGTTAAGAATTGAGTTTGATTTGTCTTAATATGAAGTATTCTTGATAAGTAATATTTGATCTTTTTATTGATAGTGATAGGACAAGGTGATTTATTTTGCTGTTTGAAGAGAACTTATTACTTTAGTAAAATTAAATTCAATCTTTATACCTGATTATGATGAAATCACTGTTGTTTATTGTTGGATTTCTGTTTTGGCAAATTCAAGTGGATGCCCAATGCAAGAAAATTTATTCTTTTGATACCGATCAATACGGTGGACCTTCTATTACCATCGAGTTCAATGGTAAATTAGTCTTTAGTGCTTTTGATCCCGCTTCTGGTCGTGAACTTTGGTGTACAGATGGTACCGAGAGTGGCACTTTTATGATAAAAGATATTTGGGCAGGTACGAGTAGTGGAGTGGGCGATTATTTTAATTTGACCTCTTTTGTACATAATAATATTCTTTATTTCAGAGGCGACAATGGCGTGCATGGTGTGGAGTTATGGAGAAGTGACGGAACCACGGTTGGAACTTATATGATCAGTGATCTCGCTTCAGGACCGAATAGCTCTGCTCCCGGTGAATTTGCTGGAGTCGATTCCATCGTATATTTTACAGCGAACACAGGAAGTCAACTCTGGCGAACGAATGGTACAGCTCAAGGAACTTATTCATTGATGAGCTTTAACGTGATTCGAGATCTTTATGGATTCAATGGTAAATTATATTTTTCTGCCGATCAAAATAATACAGGTGAAGAATTATGGAGAAGCAATGGCACCGTAAATGGTACTTTTTTATTGAAGGATTTAAACGGTGTGGTAGGAGCATCGCTTCCTTGCAATTTTTATAATACAAACAACACACTTTTTTTTACTGCGGTTACCAATGATGGTTGGGAGCTGTGGAAGACGGATGGTACAAACGCTGGTACTGTAATGGTGAAAGATGTATTTCCAGGAGGCAACAATGGTGTGATGGATACTTATTCTGAAAAATATTTTAGCCATATTGGTGACACACTTTATTTTGCTGCGAAAGATAATAACAGTGGTTACCAGCTTTGGCGTTCAGATGGAACAGGAGCAGGTACAGTTTCTGTTTCTAATGTACCAAATGGTATTTTATTAACCAGCCCATTTTCTATTGTGGATGGTAATGTAGCTTTTTATAGTTTTTATTCTGATCGTTTTTGGATGTATTCACCGAGTTTGGATTCATCTTATATAACCAATTATCCTGCATTCTATGCGCTGAACTTATATCCTCAAAAATATTTGTATTTTGGTTCGAATTTATTTTATGCTACGAAGGATACATTGTACGGAGCTGAGGTATGGGTATCAGATGGCGTAAATTCATCGAGACGTTTGCAGGAAACTCATTTAGTCGATAATTGGTATCCCGGAATATCACTTGGATTTAATTCTATCATTGGTACCGTAGGAAGTAAATTAGTTCTATCTCAAGCCCGGAATCCATACGATGTTAGAATTCCATTTTTCGTTTATGATACGTTAGCAGCCAATACCTGTTTCCCTCCATCGGTTATTGTAGGTGTACCAGCTACAAGTACTAGCATGCATCTAGTTTGGAATCGAGTGGAAGAGACAACAACTTATCAAATTCGGTATAAGAAGTCGACCGACCTTACTTGGACGCTAGACTCTACTCAAAAAAGTTATTATTATTTGAATAATCTAGACAGTACGTCAATTTATAATTTTCAGTTAACGACTAATTGTTCAGGTGTCACTTCAACATGGTCCGATACTATTTTATATCAACCTACTTTTTTAGGAAACAATAATAATTATTTAAACCTATTGGCTGAGCGAGAAGAGGATTCTACCACGGTTCGACTCTATTGGTTAAAAACAAATCTTATTACTAAGGTTCAGTTTCGTTATCGTCCTTATGGATCTACTACTTGGAGTTATTCAACAAGCAACGATGGTTACAAACGATTAACCAGCCTTACACCCAACACTTTTTATGAATATACTTATCGTGAAGAAATCAATGGTACATGGAATTCCTGGTACTCAGGTTCTTTTTACTTTAATACATCGGGCAGCACCACCACTTCCATCAATGAACCATCAACCAATCTAGGAATATCAATTTTCCCCAACCCTACATCCGATCTCCTTCACATCAAATTCTCCGATCAAAAAAATTATCAATTGAAATTAGTGGATGTGGCGGGCCGCATATTAAAAGTTTACGATAACCTAAACACCGAAACGCAAATTTCAACAAGTAGTTTACGAAGTGGAATTTATCTCCTTCAATTTACTAACGACAATGGAATTGTTTACACGCAAAAGGTTTTAGTAAAATAGAGAACAAACACGCTTTTTTGCTGCTAACCCTGCTGTACTGCATTTCATGCTGACTGCAGGGTGAACTTCTGGCTTCTAGTTTTTTTTAGCTGCGATCGCTGATTAAACGCTGCTGCCGTTGCGTTTAAACGGTCAGTAATTTAAGAACTAGAATTAACAACTTTTAAGTAAATAAATCTTCTAAATCTCTCTTTGTAAATTCTCGCCCAAATACTCATATTGCTCCATCGAATTATAAGCCTGCACAGAAATTCTCAGTAGCAACTTGGGATTATTCTTATTAAAATAAAACACCGGAACTTGAATTTTATATTCATCCATGAGTCTTTGTTTTAAAGGTGTAGTCATATTGAAAAATTTAGTGGGTGCTTTTGCATTATACTGTACTGGAATACTCGCTAAATGTCCAATCATAGATTCAGGAGTAGGGATTTCAATATTCAATTTTTCGCAAATTAATTTTCTGGCAGCCAAACAAAGTTCTCGGTTGTTTTTTCTTAACTCTTCCCATGTTCCAAAAATAGTTTCCATATATTGGATGCTATCCTTTAAGAGCAGATACGAGCTATAATCGTCCGTGCCCGGCCAAGCAAACTGAGCACTCCAATGTGCATCGGTACCTTCGTGTAAATCGTTATAATGTGAAATTTGTAATGGATGAATTTTATGCTGCTTGTCTTTTCGAACATACATCAATGCCGAACCTCGCGGACTACAAATCCATTTGTGACCATTGCCAATATAGTAGCTGGCACCTAAACTTTCAATGTTTAGATCAATCATTCCGGGCGCATGTGCACCGTCAATGAGTACTTCAATTCCTCTGGATTCTAACTCTTTTGTAAGTTTTTCGACAGGAAAAATAATTCCAGTAGCGGAAGTAACATGATCAAGTAATACAAATTTTGTTTTTCCTGTAACTTGATTTAAAATTGCATTCGTTATTTCATCTTCACTCGAAATGGGAAAAGGAATTTCGGCAATCACCAATTTGCATTTTTGTTTTTCGGCATAATGTCTTAATACATTCACGCAAGCACCGTAGGCATGACTATGTGTTAACAATTCATCTCCCGCTTCAAAGGAAAGTGAATTCAAAATGGTATTCGCTCCTGAAGTTGTATTTTTCATCAACACTAAATCATTGGCATTACATCCTACAAATTGCGCAAGTGCATTTTTGTTTTCCATATATCGCGGTTCAAAATCGG
>JBJXGU010000205.1:0-6625 GCA_046160245.1 Bacteroidia bacterium | reverse complement strand
TCTTATTCGAATAATATGCTTTTCCTAAATTAAAATAATCCGCTGTTAATACTTTAGCAACGTTTGCGATTTTACCTTCATATGTTTTTACAGCTAATTCATAGTTCTTTAACTTGGTAGCCATCTTAGCAAGGTCGTCATATAATTCTGAGTTACGTGGATCGATACTCACCGCTTTCTCTAAGTAGACAATCGACAATGAATCTTGTCCGAGCTTATTCAAAATTTTACCATAGATAGCATAATCTTTACCAAAGCGTCTTGAAGTATCTGTTTCTGTAATGGCAAATACTTTTTTGATGGTATGGTATGCCGTGTCATAAGCTCCGTATTCATAAGCAACATAAGCCATGATACGCATCATGTATAAATTAGTTGAATCTACTTTATTTACTAAGTTAAGTTCTGCTTGTGCCGACTTATAATCTTCACTATCGAAAAGGAAGAAAGCATAGCGTAAACGAGCAAACGTATTGTTTTTACTTAACTCCAAATATTTTTTGTAAGAACTTTTTGCTTCTTCTGTTTTTCTTTGTTTGAAATAAACTTCGCCTAATTCACGATAGGCAGGAGCAAAGTTGGCGTCAATCTTTATTGCATTTTCAAATTCAATAATGGCTCCATCATAGTTAGTAGCTCGCTTGTATAACTGACCTTTATGTAATAATGCTTTTACTTGACTTTTATCAAGATCCAAAGCTTTATTATAATTTGAAGCGGCTTCAGTTCCGTTGTTCAATTCTGAATATAAGTCACCTAATAAATTATAAACTTCCGGATTTTTAGGGTCTAATTTTACTGCTATTTCCAAATAATTTTGCGCACTCATTAAATCTTGCGCTTTACTGTAGTGTATATACGCTTCTGCAGCTTCCATTAAAACTAATGCGTTTTTACCATTGCCCATCAATACGGCTTTATCAATAAGCACTTTTCCACCAGCTAAATCACCAACCATTAACTTAATTTCGGCTTGACCAATTAAGTTTAGTGCGTTAGCCGGATCTTTTTCCAATCCTTTTTGAAAAGCTACTGTGGCTTGATCAGGATTTTCTGCATCAATAAAATTTTCTCCGTAATAATAATATAAGGTGCCATTATTAGGTTCTGTCAGCAAAAGTTGTTGGTACATTGTTGCAGCAGCTTCTTGCTGTTCGTTTTCATTTAAATGAATAGCTTCTTTTAAAGATTGAGAATAAAGCGAACTACTAAGCAAAGTTAGGGTTGTAATTATGATGGTTTTTTTCATGTCGATTTTAATAACTTTAAATACTGAATTTTAATTTAGTTTAATATCTCTTGTGTAAGGTGAAGCTGGAAGTAAGCCAGAAAGTCGAACGATTCGTTGTCCTTGTTCTCCGGCGGCGAAGGAGACAAAGCCTGTGCCAAGTCCTGCTCTTCCTTCTCTGCTAATCATGTAAACTTCACGCTTCAGTGGATAATCTCCAGTATACAAATAGGCCTGGAAGGGTCCAAAATAATCATTTGGGTAGATGGGTTTTTCTGCAGAACTTAACCACACCACTCGAATTCGTTTATTAAAACTTAACATCTTAGGATCATCTCGATCACTGATCCAGTTGACTCCGATAACGCCAATGGCATTTTTATTATTTTCTACATAGTCGATCACTTGTGCGTTGGATTTCGCAGCAAAGCAAAATGCTGGGAAATTCGTTCTTCCATTCATCAAACTATCACTTATTAGTCGCATAGTAGATGAACCATTATTGTCGAACACAAAACTGATTGGTCCCAAAGTAGAAGTTGGTTGAATTTCAGACCATATTGAAGTTTTTCCTTCTAATATCGATTTCAATTGTGCAAGAGATAAGAGACTATCAAAGTTTTCTCGGTTGATGATAAGTGCAATGGCATCAACAGCAATCTTGGTAGTGACAGGAATTAATTGATGCGATTTAAAATACTCGGTTTCGTTTGCATTTAATTTACGTGTAGATAAAATGACTTTCGTCGAATCATTGATTAGATCTTTGAAGCAAGCATTTTCCGATTTGTATTTTACGTTAAGGGTAGCATATTGATAAAGCCCCATAAAAGTATCCGACATTGCATCCATTAAAGGTTCTAAGGTTTCATCACCAGCAATATTTACTTTTCCAGAAGTGGGAGTATCTGAATAGGGTTTATTGAAGTCGGTACCGCACGACGAAAAAATTTCAAATAAAATAAATAGGATTAATAATTTTTTCATTTTTAGTATAACGAAATCAGCTGCATTTACCTGTATACAAAGATCAGAATTTCTTGTGATTTAGAGCTGAAAAATACAATTTAATGACGGAAATCAATTTTCAAGTTTGCAATATAAAACTCTTGATAGCAGTTAGTTATGCATTTGTTGTTTTTCGAAATTTAATCTTGTTCAAATTCTTCCAATTTGGCTTCCATACTGTCTTTCAATTTTCTCAATCTTTTAAATCGAATATACGCATATCCTATCAGCATTAATCCTAATACCCAATGCTTCCATCCTGGTAAGAAATCGTGAACACTTGGAGAAAACATAACGAAGAGTCCTAGAACAACATATAATCCAGACATCACGAGCGTGAAGTAATAAAGGGTAGGTGTTTTTGCCATGCACAAATATAGTGATCCTGTATAGTATTAAAGCAACCTCTGCTTTTCGTTTGTTAATGGATCAATTCTCTAATAAATAAAAAAACCCTGATACAACTTTGTATCAGGGTTTCCTTCTTTCAATTTTATTCTATTTCAATGTGAAGTTAATAGGCATATTAAACTGAACGTTTACAGAACGTCCATTTTGTTTACCGGGTTTCCATTTCGGCATGGATTTTACGACACGAATTGCTTCTTCATCACAACCCGCTCCAATTCCACGCAACACCTTTACGTCACGAATATCACCATCAGGTCCAACTACGAATGTCATATAAACTCTTCCAGTGATACCATTCTCACGAGCTAGTGGAGGGTATTTAATATTCTTCTGTAAGTAGGCATACATCTGCGCTTCACCACCCGGGAAGGTTGGTTGTTCTTCAACATAGGTAAATACCTTACCTGCATCTGGATCCACGAAGGGTTGTTCGGGAGGAAGTTCGGTAGCATCGTCATCACCTTCTTGCGTTACGACACCAACGTTAGTTTCATTGAGTACTTCCTGAACAGGAGGCTCCTCGTCTAAAATTTCACGATCAACCACAACGGGCGGTGTAAATTTTACCGTTTCAATGGTGGGTGGTGGTGGTGGTGGCGGCGGAGGAGGTGGCTCGTTATCATCGATAGGAGGTGGCTCTTTTAACTCTACTGTTACTTCCACGGATGTATCCACTTTGCCTTCACTCATACCGCTAATCATTTGAACGATTACCGGTAAACTAATCATTAATGCAAAAAAGGACAAGGAGGCAATAAGTGCACGAGATGCAGTGCGAGTGTATCCAGTACGAAGTATATACGCTCCATATGCTTTGTTGCGTTTTTCAAATACCATTTCAGCCCTTTCAGGGTTAATGGCGTCATCCCACGATGGGTTAAATAATTCTGCCATAATTACGGTTGGGGTTTAAAGGTATTGATTAAATCAAATTCTTGCTGAGCAAGATCCACAATTGCATATTTTCCAACCATCGTGATGTTTAGTTCATCTAATACATCCACAATGTTTTTATATTTTGCCTTGTCGTCTGCTTTTACAAGAACCATTAATGCTTGTTTAGCACCTTTGGCTTCTACTTCTAATCGCTTAAGTGTAGAGTCGGCCATGTTATTGGTGGCTGATTCTGTTCTCAATTGCTTAATACGCTCTACTGCAAATTTATTTTTGTCAAGAAACAATTTTCTCAATCCGTCATTTGAGTAGTTGGTCAATTCTAATTTGGTCTCTGGTTTTAATTCTCCAAAATACCAATAGATTTTATCGTCACCCGTTAATAAAATTGTGACTGCATTATTCACGAGTGTTTGATTTTCGGGAGTGTCGGGCTTCACCGGCATGTTGATCTCCATCGTTTTGGGTTTCCCAAACGTGGTGGTCATCATAAAGAAAGTTAAGAGAAGGAACGCTAAGTCAACCATCGGAGTCATATCGATGTGTGTACTCTGTTTCTTGGCTCTAACTTTTTTATGTTTACCGCCCTTACCGGAGTCCTGGTCGTTGGTTTGTACGTCTGCCATTTTTGGGATCTCTTTTTATTGGATAGGGTTTTGTTCTAATGTAGTAATCAGATTAAATCTGTTTACCTTCATCTCCTGGAATATATCGATAACACGTTTTACGCTAGTATAATTCGCTTGTGCGTCACCTTTAATGGCGAAACGCATTTGCTTTTCCTTAGGAATATCTGGATTCACTTGAGCATCGGCTAATCGACCAAAGCGAATCCAATCTCCCAACTGATTGTTTAAAGAATCATAAGGTATACCTGAACTTTTGTCCATAAACTCCTTTCGTTTTTCTGTATCCAACGTTATGTATTGTTTTAACTGTTGAACGGACATTCCGAAAGTAGACATGATCGAAAATCGCATTATTTCGTTATCGTCGAACTTCACGCCGTATTTATCACCCATTTGTTGAAGCATCTCTTTACGAATATCTTTTCCTTCTAAGTTGAAGAAAATTCGATTCTTATTATCAATAGCAACAACCATTACTTTGTCTGGAAGAATTTTTTCTGATATCGATGACGGAGAGTCAATGATAACAGGTTCATCCGGACGAAACTGAGTGGTAAGCATGAAGAACGTAACCAGGAGGAAGGCCAAATCCACCATCGGCGTCATGTCGAGGGATGGACTGTTTTTAGGCATCTTCACTTTAGGCATTCTTCTGTATTTTAGAATTTAAATAATAATTGAATAATAAATATTAGTTACGAGCTGTGAAGGTTTGTACAATAGAGTAACCGGCTTCATCAATTCCGTAGGTAATCGAATCAATTTTATTGGTAAAGAAATTATAAAATACAATAGCGATAGCAGATGTACCAATTCCTAATCCGGTATTGATAAGTGCTTCCGAAATTCCGGTTGCAAGAGCTGTTGCATCTGGAGAACCTGCTTGTGCAAGTGCAGCAAACGCACGAATCATTCCGATAACTGTTCCTAACAGACCCATTAAGGTTGCGATAGAAGCAATAGTAGAAATGATAATTAAATTCTTAGAAAGCATCGGAAGTTCAAGTGTCGTTGCTTCTTCAATTTCTTTTTGGATAGCAGCAATTTTATGCTCTTTGTCTAAATCTTTTTCATTCGACATTTGCTTGTAAGCACTAAGTCCCGATTTTACAACAGCGGCAATGGATCCTTGTTGGCGATCACATTCTTTCAATGCACCGTCTACATCACCTTTAGAAAGCGCAGCTCTCATGTTGTGTACGAAAGTATCAATGCTTCCTTTTCCTTTCGACTTGTTTACTGTCACAAATCGCTCAATTACGAAAGTGATAACAATAACTAATAATGCCATTAGGATAGGCACAATAAATCCTCCTTTGTAAATAATTCCTAAGAAGTTACCTGGTAGTGGATTTAACTCCGGATTGTTGTCTTGAAAGTTAGAAGGGCTTCCAAGAATAAATTTAAAGATTAGTAAACAAAGGACGTACGCTGCGGGGATTACAATTGCAGCTAACATCCCCTGAATGCTGCGTCCTGATTTCGTCTGACTCATAATTTCAGTTTTGGTTTTTTAATTATTATTAGATTTAATTTCGAATTTTTAAGGGTGACAATATTAAGGAATCTCCGTGAACCTTAAAACGTAGAGATGTTAACTAATTGTTGTAATATTGGTCTAATGTGACTAAAGTTTGACATTTTAAGTTGAAAATGATAGAATTAGCTATTTTAATGAAGTGTAAATTATCTTAAAATTAATTCCTGAAATTAGTGAATTGTAGGGGTAAATCTACATTTACTCCTTTCACTGAAGCAATTACAGCTTGTAAATCGTCTAATTTTTTTCCGGTTACACGAAGTTGATCATCCATAATCGATGCTTGAACCTTTATGCCGCTGTCTTTGATAACTTTAACTAATTTTTTTGCAGAATCCTTATCTATCCCTTTTTTCACTTTTATTTCTTTTCTCAACATATTTCCGCTCGCATAATGCTCTTTTCCAAAATCAAGAGCCGCTGCATCCAATCCTTGTTTCATCATTCTTGAAATTAAAATATCTTGAATCGCTTTAACTCGCATGTCATTTTCAGTTAAAATATTGATTATCATTGTTTTTTTATCCAGATCAACCTCGGTTTTGGAGCCATGAAAATCGTATCGAGAGGAAATTTCTTTTACGGCTACATTAATCGCATTGTCCAGTTTTTGGATGTCTACTTCGTTTACAATATCAAATGAAGGCATATGTTTTATTTCTAATGAACGAATGTATAAAATTTTGATGGTTTTTGAGGAAATATATCGAGAGATGTAATGTGTTTGTTGATTTTAGTGGCCCCTAGATGTAAGTTTTTTTTTAATTTTTTTAGATAGAATTGTATATTATGTGTAAAAATCAGTTCTTTATTGATCTTTTAGACCTAGCGTTTATGTTATCTTTGAGACACACAACACAATACAATGCGTATACTACTTGTCTTCCTATGTCTATTAGGATTTATTGAAAATTC
>JBJXGU010000204.1:0-4105 GCA_046160245.1 Bacteroidia bacterium | reverse complement strand
GGCATAGCGTCCCATGATAAAATCTTTAGCTGCATAAAGCACTGAAGCCGCTAATACAAACCCAAGCAAAGGGAACAGCAACATAAATCCAAAAAATCCATGATGCCGATTCTCAATATTTTTAAATCGCGGAAAGAATCTAGTGGTAGCATTTCCAATGCCAAGCGGGACAAACATGGCTACCAAAAGGGCGAATGAATAAAGAACTCTGGTTAAACCTAACTCCTCCTTTGTCAAGAAGTTAGGTTGAATGACAATCAAGTTCACAAAACCTACTATAAAGCCTATATAAGTAGCTATAGTATTTTTAATTCCTTGACGTTTGATGACTCCCATATTTTGCTAAATTAGCTTAATATTTAAATGTTTATGAAGTACATCTTAATTTGTTTTATTCTGTTTTCAACTCAGTTATTTGCACAAAAAGAAGGGAATTGGTGGTATTTTGGAAATACTTCAAGTTTAGATTTTTCCACAATCCCTCCCACTGTAGCAAGCGGAAGTGGAATGTTCACCTACGACAACTCCAGTGCCGTATCAGATCAAAATGGGCAATTACTATTTTATACTAACGGAGTCAGTGTATGGGATCGGTTTAATAACGTCATGACAAATGGTTTAGGTTTATTAGGTAGTAATAGCGGAGGTCAATCTGCACTTATTGTTCCCCAACCTAATT
Source organism: Bacteroidia bacterium (assembly GCA_046160245.1). Lineage (GTDB taxonomy): Bacteria > Bacteroidota > Bacteroidia > AKYH767-A > OLB10 > JAJTFW01. The sequence continues at coordinate 3,426 of JBJXGU010000204.1, read as the reverse complement.
CAAACATATACTATATTTTCACTGTCCCAGACTTCGCAAATGGTGCATTACGCTACTCTATCGTAGACATGACTTTGTCTGGAGGAAATGGTGCTGTTACAACAAAAAACCAAGTACTGCACACTCCCACAACGGAAAAATTAGATGCTCATTATGATTGTTCTACTAATACCTATAAAATTATTTCTCATCAATTCGGGACAGCTAAATTCTATGTTTATGAGGTAAATGCGAGTGGTATAGTTACCACACCAATTATTTCAACTGTGGGCAATGTTCATTCTGGAGGCTCATCTTCTGGCTCACAAGATGCAATGGGACAATTAACCATAAGTCCTAATGGTAAATTAGTAAGTGTTGCACAACAATATAATAATACCATACAAATTTTTGATTTTAACCATTCTACAGGAATAGTTTCAAATCCAAGGACAGTTAATTATTACAGTGCATGGGGTCTATCCTTTTCAAGAAACAGTAAAATACTTTATGCATCACAATGGTTAACAACATCAGTAGATCAAATAGACCTTACTAATCCTGCATTACCTGGCAATCCCATAAGCATTGGAACTGTAACTGGCACAACAGGAGTATACGGTGCAGGATATCTTCAACTTGCACCGAATGATAAAATATACATAGCAAAGTGGGGTTCTTCATACTTATCAATCATTGATCAGCCCGACTTGCAAGGTGTTTTATGCAACTTTATCGACAGTGGAATTAGCTTAGGCACTGTAGTTAGTCAAGCAGGATTATGTAGAAGTGTATCAACTACTCCAGCCCCTTTATCAATTCTTTCAAACTCAAATTGTGGAACTTCATCCTTTGCAGTAAGTGATACAACTGGAATTAATGCCATCACTTGGGATTTCGGAAGTGGAGCAATGAGCAACGTATTATTTCCAACTCATCCATTTAGCCCAGGAAATTATCTAGTTACTGCGTATGTTACAAGATGCAATTACATAGATACTATTACATCTACCATAACTGTCACTCTCGATTCAACTATTTCACAATTCTCAGTCACTAACAACATCTGCACAAATTCAATAACCATTACCAACCAAAGTCAGAATGCAACAAATTACAATTGGGCTTGGGGCAACGGACAAACAGCAAGTGGAACTCAAACCTCCTACTCCTATTCTTCTCCTGGCAATTATACAATAACTTTAATTTCTTCAAACGGTACTTGCATTGATACAAGTACACAAACAGTTTCAATTTCAGCTCCTGTAGTAGCTAATTTTACATTTACAACTGGATGTTCTAACGACCTTACATTAACCAACTCAAGTAATAATGCTACTAATTATACCTGGAATTTTGGAAATGGCCAAAGTAGTAATTTGGCTTCACCATCCTACACCTACCCAGTCCCAGGAAATTATTCTGTAAGTCTAATTGCTTCCAACGGGTTGTGCAGTGACACTATAATTCAACTTGTAAATATTTCAGCAGGAATAATCACTTCAGTTAATCTTACTCCTGATTGCAACTTGAGTTTAAACATTTCAAATTTATCAACAACGGCAACTACCATCCTTTGGGATTGGGGAAATGGAAATCAAACTTCAGGTCCTGTTACAACTTATATTTACTCTGCTCCTGGCAACTATGTGGTCAGCCTGATTCTTGCTACTTCAACATGCAATGACACGATTGTCACCACTGTAACCATTTCACCTCAAGTTACCTCTTCATTCCTTGCTACACCTTCTTGCAATCAACAAATTTCGCTTACAAACAATTCAAACAACGCCAACAATTACACTTGGTTATTGGGGGATGGCCAACAAAGCAATAGCAATTTAAGTTCTTACACTTATGCCCTGCCTGGAAATTATACAATTTCTCTCATCGCGCAAAACGGTAATTGCAGTGACACCACTCAACAATCCATTACAGTTTTACCTTCCACCGTTGCTACTTTTACTGCTGCTGCTGATTGCAACCGAGGAATCACCATTTCCAATCAAAGTCAAAACGCGACAAATTATTCTTGGGCGTGGGGAGATGGAAACATCAGCAACAATAATCCCAACTATTATCAATATCTCAATACTGGAAATTTCATTATTTCTATGATTGCTTTTAACGGTGTATGTAGTGATACTACCACACTAAACGTGCAGGTTGATACAATGCCAGTAGCTCAAATAAATTATACCTTGAATACATGTCGAGATTCAGTATTATTTGAGTCTTTAAATCTTTCAACGAGTGTTGCCTGGGATTTAGGGAATGGATCCTCCTCCTCAAATAGTATTACTTCTGGTTATTATAATTCATCCGGAAACTACACCATTACTTTAATCAACTCCAATTTATTTTGTGCTGACACTATCACCACTACCATTACACTTCCCGGTGATCCGAATGCCTCAACAACTTATACATTAGGTTGTGATGGAGTTTTGAGTGTAAATCCAATTCAAGATCCTTCGTGGACCTACCAATGGAATTTTGGAGATGGTAGTAATTCAAGCTTAGTGAATCCCTCGCATACTTATTTATCAAGTGGCCAGTACCTATTAACTTTGGTCGTAGACAACGGATTTTGTTTAGACAGTTCCATTCAGACTCTCGTTTATACAACGCCGAATACCTATACGATAATTAGCTCGTTAGACAGTTGTGCGCTTCGTGCAGCCTTTAGTTTAACTCCTACACCAACTGATTCCGTAATTTGGAATTTTGGAGATGGTTCCACTTCGAATTTTGTTTCTCCGATGCATCAATATGGAAATTCGACAAACTATTTAGTTCAAGTCATCATCAATCCATTTACGGTATGCTCTGACACGATAGATTACCAGATCGATTTCAGCAGTATCTCAAGTCTTGAAAATCTTTTTCTTCCCAATTCATTTACACCGAATGGGGATCAAGTAAATGATCTTTATAGACTAGAAAATAATACATGCGACAATATCTCCATTTTAATTTATAATAGATGGGGCGCCCTTGTTCATAAATCGGATGACATCACGAATCCATGGAATGGAAAACACAATGGACAAGACTTACCACAAGGAATATATAAAATTATCGCGAAAAACAAAACATCTTCAAAGACTGGTTTCATCACTTTGATAAGGTAAATAAATAAACATTGTATGGCTTCATTAATAAAGCTTCTAGCCAGAAAACACTTTTATCCAAATCTTGTTAAAACTGGAATTCCGAAAGCAATCGCGAATTTTTCACAACATCAATTTCTTATTTTAAATTATCACGGTGTTATTGACAAAGTGGATTTCAATTATTCCATTAATCACATGGATTCGGAACAATTTGAACACCAAATAAAATTCCTGAGCAAAAATTTCAACATCTTACCTCAAGAAGAATTTCTCTTCAATTATTTAAACGATAAACCATCAAAGAAAAAATCGCTTCTCCTAACATTTGATG
>JBJXGU010000203.1:0-14879 GCA_046160245.1 Bacteroidia bacterium | reverse complement strand
TAAAAATTAAAGGACCCGAAGAGGTTCAGCGCTCAATAAACAACAATTTCGACTATATTCGCAGCGAAATTTTAGCAATTCAACTGGAGCTCGTGGAGCAGTTAGAGGGATCCGATGTGATTTCTCTTGAGATGGATGAAGCGCTTCAAGTATTAACATCAGTAAACAAAAATTAAAATGGCCACTAAAAAACCAATTTCGAAAACAAAAAAAGCTGCGGTGAAGAAGCCTGTAAAAAAAGCTCCGGCAAAAAAAGTTGTTAAAAAAGCAGCTCCAGCAAAAAAGGTGGTTAAGAAAGCAGCACCTGCAAAAAAAATTGTTAAAAAGGCAGCACCCGCAAAGAAAGCAGCTCCTGCAAAAAAGGTAGTGAAAAAAGAAGCTCCTGCTAAAAAAGCTCCTGCTAAGAAAGTAGTAGCTAAGCCAGCACCAAAGAAAGTATCTCCCGTAAAAAAGGTAGTAGCAAAAGCTCCTGCTAAAAAAGTGATAGCTAAAGTACCAGAGAAAAAAGCAGCGGTGAAACCTGTTGCAGCAGTGAAGCCTGTTGCTATTGTGAAAACTCCCGAAGTGAAAATTGAAACCCCTAAGCCCGTAGCACAAAAAATAGCTGTGGCTCCTCCCGTAAAGATTGTGAAAGAGACTATGATAGAAAAAGTAAAACCAACAGAAACTCAACGTTACAACGATGCAGACCTACAAGAATTCAAAGGTCTAATAGTAAAAAAATTAGTGGATGCCCGTGAAGAGTTAATCAACCTTCAAGCTCAAATCTTGAACACGAATGAAAATGGAACCGATGATACGGGTGCTTCTTTCAAAATGTTGGAAGATGGTTCTGAAACTTTAGCGAAAGAAGAAGCAGCGAATCTTGCAGCTCGACAAAAGAAATTTATTGAACAATTGGAAATGGCTTTGATTCGCGTTGAAAATAAAACGTACGGAATCTGTCGTATCACCGGCAAGTTAATTGCTAAAGAACGTTTACGTGCAGTTCCTCATACTACACAAAGTATGGAAGCTAAATTAAAGCAATATCGCGACTAATTTTACGCTTAATAGTAAGTTCGTATAGACCTAACTGTTAGAGATGGAATGAATCGAGATCAAATGAACAATTAAAAATAAACATCGGAGCTTGTAGCTATTGGCCGCAAGCTTCGATTGTTTCATAGAGAAAAGAAGCTTGAAAAGACCACTGTTAATCATCTTTGCAATTTTATTGGCCGACCAACTTCTAAAGATTTGGATCAAGACGAATATGTACCTAGGACAAGAGTTTGAAATTGCTCCTTGGTTCATCATTCACTTTACCGAGAATAATGGAATGGCTTTCGGTTTAGAGTTTGGTGGTGATTACGGAAAACTATTTTTAAGTGTCTTCCGCATTTTGTTTGTTTCTGGTTTGGGCTACTATATGTGGAAACTCACCAAAGAAAAAGCAAGTTCATATTATGTAACCGTTGTTGCATTGGTGTTTGCTGGCGCAGTCGGAAATATTATTGATTCTGTTTTTTATGGAATGTTATTTTCTTCCAGCGATTTTGGAACCATCGCAACACTCTTTCCACCGGAAGGTGGATATGCATCTATCCTGCACGGTAAAGTGGTAGACATGTTTTATTTTCCACTCTTAAGCGGAACTTTTCCGGATTGGTTACCTATTTGGGGCGGCGAGCATTTTTTGTTCTTCCGTCCTGTCTTTAATATCGCCGATGCATCCATCACCAGCGGTGTCATTGTTTGGATTTTGTTTCAAAAGAAAATTTATCCGGAGGAAAACAAAACTTCAACGGATGAAGTAGAAAATCCAACCGATAATTCCATTGTAGAAAAGTGAAAAATTTAACACTAAAGGCACGAAGGTCACAAGAGAGCACTAGAGTCAAGCTTCAGAGTACTTCGTGTTCTAAAGAATTTTCAATGTAATTAGTGTTCTTAAATTTCTCAAGTGTTCTCTAGTGCCTGCCTGCTGCAGGCAGGTTAAAATTGATAATCATTAATAAATCCAAAAGTTAGAACTAGTAAAATAAATTTATTAGTTTCGACTTTGCTCCGCTGAATTCTGAATTCTTATCCCGATAGACTTCGGCGAAAGCTCAGTCGAACACTATCGGGATTGCGATAAAAATTAGCGAAGAACTGATTCAGTGAACTTAACATAGCGTAGCCTTTGCGCCTTAGCGCCTTAGCGAGAAAATTTGGCAGAGAAATTGCCGAAAAGAAAAGTTGTTTTCGAATTCAATTAGATTCTATCAAGTATATAGTTCAAGCCTCTATCTAGCCCTCTCCAGAGGAGAGGAAATTTTTAAATTATATGTGTTAAATGAAATTTGGTTGTAATCATAGAAACCCTAAGCATTTGCGTGAAAAAAATCGCCCTAGAAACTTTGCGGCTCTACGAGACAAATTCCTTCGTTTAAATCTAAAGCTCGAGTGAAAACAGATTATAGTCAAATTAAAGTTCAAGCCTCTCCCTAGCCCTCTCCAGAGGAGAGGGAATTTTAAAATTATATTTGTTAAATGGAAGTTGGTTTTATCATAGTAACTCTATGCATTTGCGTGAAAAAAATCGTCTTTAAGCAACGATTCTAAAAAAATTCTTAATTCTTAATTCTTAATTCTGAATTATTCACAATGTCATCAATAATCTTCAAATGATGAATCGTATGAATCTCTAAAAATTTAATCGTCTTTTTCATTCGTAAATGTCCAAAAAAGGGATGATTAATAAATTGCTTTTCATGCAACTCTTCCGAGTTTTTTAAAGCATCTTTTACTTTTTGCAGATGATGTCGGATCGTGGCTTCGTCGTATTTTTCAGGTCTTACGATGGATGGTGCTTTCGCTCTCCCTCTGGGTATTTTTTTAGTAGTATAAACTACCGCTCTCAGGATATTAAATTTCCATTTGTAATCTTTCGGATTTGATTTTTTTAATCCTTCTAAAATTATTTTTATGGTGAGAAGAATATGTTCAATTTGCCAACCTACCGAAGATGCGGAAACAGTAGTGTTTAGTTTTTCGTGATGTGGAATTTTTTCTTCTACCACGAGTAATAACTGTTGTAGTTTTTTCATTTCTATCTGTTTTCGAAATTTACAAATTCCATAAAAATTTAATTTTATCTTTTACTTCATCTTCGGTGATTCGCTGAATGCAAGGATACGATTTGTATTTGCAATGAACTTGATCGCATGGATTGCACTCTAGAATATGATGGATGAAAGTAGCATTTGCTTTTCTTGGATGGAAGATGGGATCACCCGGTCCATACAAACCTAAGGACGCCGTTCCCATCGCCGTTGCAATATGCAACGGACCACTATCATTTCCCATAAATAACTCAGCCTTTTGACACAGTGCAGCAAAGCCTAATAAATTTATTTTTCCCGCCGCTACATGAAGTTTAAAATCAAGTTGTGATTGAATTTCCTCTGCGTCTTTTGCATCGAATGCATCACCAACTAAAACACAATCGTATCCAAAATCTTGATGAATCCACTTCATGATGCGAACTACTCGATCCAATGGCCATTTTTTTAGAATTCGTCTCGCACCCGTATGAAAGAGGGCAAATCGCCCGATTTGGTTGGTCTTTATAAATTCATCTGCCAGTTCAATTTCCTTATCAGAAAGATGAATTTTAGGTTCCATGTCCTTATTTTTTTCATCGATCAACGGTTGAATGATCGACCAATTGGTCTCCATTTCATGAGGATGAACCCCCAATTTTCGATTTTTTATCCTTTGCGTACCTCGGTCGAGGCGATAAATTGGCTTTTTTGAAAAGGCAAGTCGGGTAGAAGCCACCGTTCCACGCAAGTCAATCAATAAATCGTATTGATTTTCAAGCAATTTATAATCGCTTAGGGCTCTGTCAATATCTGGGCAATGGGATAAAAGATGAACTCCAAAAGGTCGACAAAGCACTGTAATTTTCGCATTTGGAAACTGCTTTCGAAGCATACTATAAACTGGAAGGGTATAGATAAAGTCGCCAATCTCATCCTCCTTAATACACAGAATATTTTTGAAATTCAGTGCTTTAGCGTCTTTTCCTCTGTTGATAATGGAGGAAATCAACATCGAAGAAAGGTACACCCCTCTATCCAGCCATTTCTTTGCGGTCATCGACTTTTCCACGGGCGCAATGTTAATGATTCTGAGGGAGGTATTTTGTGGTTCCAATGAAATTTCCTATATTTGCGGCAGTAGAATGAGGGGACCTGAGTCCCCTCTTTTATTATCAAATGGTTGTGAAAGAAGACATAAGAGGATTAGTTCAGACGTACTTACAGGAGTCGGATTGTTTCTTGGTGGATGTGAAATTATCTACGAATAAACTTTCTGTATCCATCGATAAGATGACAGGAGTGACCTTAGACGAATGTTCTGCCTTAACGCGATTTATCTTAAATCATTTTGAAGAAAGTGGTTTTTTAGAAAAGCATGAAGTGGAAGTGGGAAGTCCAGGGATGGATTCTCCGCTTATGGTTCCGCAACAATATAAACGTCGTATCGGTAAAGAACTTCGTGTGGTGAAGGTTGACGGAATTGAGTTAAAAGGTATCTTGCAACGTGTGGAGGAAGATGGGATTGAGCTGCTTGAAACCAAATCGAGAAAAGAAAATAAAAAGAAAATAATTACCGAGGTCGAGCATAAGATTGCGTTTGCCGACATCAAAGAAGCAAAATTGATTATTAACTATAAATTCAAATAAGTCCAATGGACCATCAGGTATTAATTGAATCCTTCTCAGAGTTTAAAGAAGTAAAAAATATTGACAAGGCTACGATGATGAGTATCCTCGAAGATGTTATTAAGTCTACGATGAGAAAAAAATACGGCACAGCTGATAACTTTGACGTGATCATCAACCTTGACAAAGGAGATCTTGAAATCTATCGCAATCGAATGATTGTGGAAGATGGAATGGTTGAAGATGACGCACTCGAGATTGCTTATTCAGATGCTATTAAGATCGAGCCCGATTTTGAAGTAGGGGAAGAATTGACAGAGACGGTTCGCTTAGGAGATTTTGGTCGCCGTGCTGTTTTAGCCTTGCGTCAGAATTTGGTTTCTCGAATTTCAGAATTGGAGAAAGATGGAATCTACCGCAAGTATAAAGACAGAGTAGGAGAGATCATCACAGGTGAAGTTTATCAAATCTGGAAAAAAGAAATATTGGTGTTGGATGATGAAGGCAATGAATTGGTATTACTGAAAAGTGAAACTATCCCTGCTGATTTTTTCAAGAAAGGCGACACCGTACGTGCTGTAGTTTTACGTGTAGAAATGTTAAATGCAAGTCCAAAAATTATTCTTTCTCGTACCTCTCCAGTTTTCCTAGAGCGTTTGTTTGAACAGGAAGTTCCAGAAGTGTTTGATGGATTAATCACCATCAAGAATATTGTTCGTGAACCCGGTGAGCGTGCTAAAGTGGCCGTGGAAAGTTACGACGATCGTATCGATCCGGTTGGAGCTTGTGTGGGAATGAAAGGATCGCGTATTCATGGAATCGTGAGAGAATTGCGCAATGAAAATATTGATGTAATTAATTACACCAACAATATTCAGTTGTATATCACGCGTGCATTAAGTCCTGCGAAAATTACTTCAATCAAGTTAGATGAAGAAACACGTCGTGCGTCGGTATTCATGAAGCCCGATCAGGTTTCATTGGCCATCGGTAAAGGCGGACATAATATTAAATTGGCTGGTAAATTATCAGGTTATGAAATTGATGTGTATCGTGATTCTGAAGATGAAGACGAAGACGTAGATTTAGATGAATTTGCAGATGAAATTGATGCATGGATCATCGAAGAGTTGAAGTCAATTGGTTGCGATACGGCGAAGTCAGTGTTGGCAGTAACCGTTGATGATTTAGTAAAGCGTACCGACTTAGAAGAAGAAACCATCCGCGAAGTGGTAAGAATTCTACGCACTGAGTTTGAATAAAAATAAATTGAAGTGGAATTATTTCACTCTCAATAATGAATGTTTAGTCAACTATTGAAATCGAAAAAGGATGATCAATTAAAAAGGGAAAGCATGAATTGTTGAAATAGTATTACCTAATCCTAACCGGAAAACAATTAAAAATAGTAAATGTCCGAAGAAAAAACATTGCGCCTCATTAAAGTAGCCAAAGAGTTAAACGTTGGCTTGCAACACGTGGTAGAATTCCTTGAATCGAAAGGTGTGGTGGTTGATAGCAGCCCCAACACGAAGATTTCTGTGCAAGTCTATGGCATGTTGCAAGAGAAGTACGCACCAGATAAATTGGTGAAATCAGAAGCGCAGGAAATTACTCGTGAGAAATTAAAACGCGACACCATTACCATCGAGACAAAAATAACTCGAGAAGAATCGCGTGTTGCTGACGTGGAACCGGATAACGATGATAGTTTAAAAGCAAGCTTAGAAGCGATTAAACAATCGGCTTCTAAAACAGCTAAGAAAACAACAAAGGCTATAAAAGAGGAAGAAACTCCTGTTGAGCCCGAAGTGATAAAAGCAAAATCTGGAATCGATTCTCCAAAAATTTTAGGAAAAATTGATCTCGATGCAGGCGCTAAAAAGAAAACGGCGAAGAAGAAGGAAGAAGCGGAAGCATTGGCACTAGAAGATGCAAAGAAAAAAACAGCGAAGAAGAAAGAAGATGACGCAGCAGAAGCTGAAAAAGTAAAAACCGATAAGGAAGCGAAAGCAGCTAAAGAAAAGAAGGAAAAGAAAGCCGAAGTTGTTGAGCCCATCGTTGAGAAAAAAACTACTGAAGAGAAAAAAGTAGTGGAAGCTCCTACCGCTAAAGCCCCAGAAGAAAAGAAGAGCGAAAAGAAAGTTGAGAAGAAAGAAGAGAAGAGGGAAGAGAAGCACGTAGGGAAGAAAGAAAATAAAGTTGAAGAGAAGAAAGTAGATGTTGTTGCTAAGAAGGAAGATACTCCTCCAACACCAACCGCTCCACCAGAACATATCAGTGTTAAATTTGAAAAATTAACAGGTCCTAACATTTTAGGAAAAATTCAACTTCCTGTTGATCCTCCAAAGAAAAAGCCAGTGGCTTCTTCTTCGAATGTGGATGGCGATAAGCGTAAGCGTAAGCGTAAAGACAAAGGTGGAACAGGAACGAATGCAGGTGGTCCTCGTACTCCTGGGCAAGCTCGTCCTCCCGGACAAGGTGGTGGCCCCGGTGGTCAAGGTGGACCCGGTGGTCCGCGTCGTCCCGGTGGACCACAACAAGCAGGTGGACCTCGTCGTCCTGGTGGACCAAGTGGTCCAGGTCGTAGAGGTACCGGTCCCGCAGCTCCTAAAGTTGAACCAACCGATAAGGAAATTCAAGATCAGATTAAAGCTACACTTGCGCGTTTGAGCGGAAGTGGGAAGTCGAAGTCTTCTAAAATGCGTCGTGAAAAACGTGACTTACACGCACAACGTCAGGAAGCTCTTGCTGAACAAGAATCAGATAAAGTAATTAAGGTAACGGAGTTCGTATCTGCGAATGAGTTAGCCAAGTTGATGAATATACAGGTGAATCAAGTAATTTCTACTTGCATGAGCCTTGGATTGTTTGTTTCGATCAATCAACGTCTCGATGCAGAAACCATTACGGTAGTTGCAGAAGAGTTTGGTTTTACAGTGGAATTTGTTTCTGCGGATGTACAAGATTCGATTGTTGATGAAGTGGATGCTGACGAAGATTTACAACCGCGTGCACCGATCGTTACAGTAATGGGTCACGTCGATCATGGAAAAACATCGTTGTTGGATTATGTCCGTAAAGCCAATGTAATCGCCGGTGAAGCAGGAGGAATTACTCAGCATATTGGTGCGTATGAAGTGACGTTGGAAGATGGAAGAAAAATTACTTTCCTCGATACGCCAGGTCATGAAGCGTTTACTGCCATGCGTGCTCGTGGAGCAAAAGTAACGGACGTTGCCATCATCGTAATTTCTGCAGATGATAGTGTGATGCCTCAAACAAAGGAAGCAATCAATCACGCTCAAGCAGCTGGTGTTCCTATCGTTTTTGCTATCAATAAAGTGGATAAGCCTGATGCGAATCCAGAAAAAATTAAAGAACAATTAGCAGCCATGAATTTCTTGGTGGAGGATTGGGGTGGTAAATACCAAAGCCAAGATATCTCTGCAAAGAAAGGATTGAATATCGATAAATTATTAGATCGTGTTTTATTAGAAGCTGAATTATTAGATCTAAAAGCAAATCCAGATCGTTTAGCGAAGGGAACTGTTATTGAATCTTCTCTCGATAAAGGTCGCGGTTATGTAACCACTATATTGGTTCAAACCGGAACGCTTAGAACAGGCGATGTGGTGTTAGCAGGAACGCATAGTGGTCGTGTGAAAGCCATGTTCAATGAGCGTGGACAACGTATCAAGGAAGCAGGTCCATCGGCACCCACTATGATTTTAGGAATGTCAGGAGCCGTTCAAGCAGGCGATCAGTTTAACGTGATGGAAGATGAACGTGAAGCACGTGAAATCGCCAACAAGCGTTTGCAATTACAACGTGAGCAAGGAATTCGTACACATAAACATATTACACTGGATGAGATCGGTCGTCGATTGGCGATTGGTAACTTTAAGGAATTAAACGTAATCGTTAAAGGTGACGTGGATGGATCGGTAGAAGCATTAGCCGATTCGTTATTGAAACTTTCTACTGGAGAAATTCAAGTGAATGTTTTGTTGAAAGGTGTTGGACAAATTTCTGAGTCTGACGTGATGTTAGCAAGCGCATCCAATGCAATCATCATCGGATTCCAAGTTCGACCAAGTGTTTCTGCTCGTCGTTTAGCAGAACAAGAAGAGATTGATGTACGCTTGTATTCGATTATTTACAATGCGATCAACGAAGTAAAAGCTGCTATGGAAGGTATGTTAGCGCCTGACTTCGAAGAGAAAATTATTTGTAATGTGGAAGTACGTGAAGTATTCAAGATCCCTAAAGTTGGAACCGTTGCAGGTTGTATGGTTACCGATGGTAAAGTCAATCGAAATACGAAAATCCGAATCATACGTGATGGTATCGTTGTACACTCTGGTGAGTTGTCATCATTGAAACGTTTCAAAGACGACGCGAAAGATGTTCAAGCCGGTATGGAATGCGGATTAAGTATTTCGAATTATAACGATGTTCGTGTCGGTGATAATATCGAAGGATACGAGAATGTTGCGGTGAAGCGGACGTTGGCGTAGTTGTTAGACTTTAGATTTTAGATTTTAGATTTTAGATTTTTCTGTTCTGCGGGACAGGTTTTAACTTCTGAAGTTCTACGGGATTGGTGTTGGTTATGAGGCTTTGTGATTAGATAGCGGGTAAAAATTTTATGGCATTGAACGAACATGACAAAATGAAAATAGAATCATTCGGACATATCGCAGACAACAACTCAAAAATTCTCATTCTTGGGACAATGCCAGGAAAAGACTCTCTCAAAGCCGGTGAATATTATGGTCATCACAACAATCTTTTTTGGGACATTATGTTTCGTGTTTGCATTCCCGAATGGAAATGTGATGAAGTTGTTATAGCTGACTATAAAACGAAAAAGAGTTTATTAATCACAAATAACATTGCACTTTGGGATGTTCTAAAATTTTGTGATAGAAAAGAAAGTAGTTTGGACAAGGACATCAGAAATCAAATTCACAATGACTTTAAAACTTTCTTTCAAGACTATCCAACAATCAAGGTAGTGTTTTTTACATCAAAGAATGCAGCAAAATATTTTGAGGAATTCAGGCCAGAGCCATTAATTTTTGATGACAGAATTTTTATCACCCTTCAATCTACAAGCCCAATGAATAAAACAAACTCTTTTAAAATTCTTAATGATTGGATGCAAATCAGAAGATATTTTAACAACTAAAAGCAAATAAAATAAAAAGCAAAATTCTATTCTTCTTCGCGTTTGTATTGTGTTACTACGCCACTTTTGCACAAACAACGACAACTAAAACAACCGACACAAAAACTGTAACATACTTTGAAAAGTTTGCTATTCAAGGCAACGAACCGCCTGATGCAGATGTTCAAACGCAGTATCAAACTGATATGAGAGTAATAGTTTGGAACGACCCGTTGATTAAGGACTATAAATATTCTAATGAAGCATTTGACAAACTTGGTTATGAATTTGTCAAAACAAATGCAGGTGACAAGTCTAATCGTAGTAAAGTATATCGCAACTGTTCAAAAGGAATTGTTATAGAAGTTACAGAGTGGTATGGAATTAAATTTTCAATAGCAATGCAATGGTATTCTTCAACTGTTAAAAATCAAATCAGTTACTTAATGTTTTGTCAATAAATAGGTTTAACTCTGAATAAAATCAAAATGAAAAACAAAATCGTTCTCTCTTTTCTGTTCGCATTTTTATGCTTCCTTGCATTTGCTCAAACAACAAAAGGCACTCTCTATAAATCTGACCATTGGGCAGACATCAAGGGGAAAGGCGGCTTTGCAAAAGCTATGAACAATCCTACGTATGAGAAAGTTGAGATTTTGAAAACCGACAAGAACATCAAAGTTACTTTCGGGACAAAGGTTTTCAACTATATAATTGTTTCATCAAAGCAATTTTCATCAGTCAAGATGGATTATACAGTAACTCTAAAGGGTAAAACTTTTTTGTTGAGCATTGCAGATATGCAGAACGGAACCTATGCTGTAAACATTGACGGTAATTGGATGGTGTCGGACATTACAAACTTCACAACGGTTGACATAAAGTAGAACAGCCAATAACAAGATTAAAGTTAAAATAGAATAGCTTTGAGAATCAAACAAAAGGTTGTAGTTCTATCAAACATTGGAATTACTAATCCCTCTTTTTTAAACCTTCTTTGATCCCATCTTCGTTATAGCCAATGCTAACTAGTAACACCTAAAATAAAATGGAAAAAATTAAAAGTGCTTTATTGTATTTGAGGAGTATTTTTTTACAAGTACTTCTATCTATTGTAGCTTATAATTCGTGGTACGAATCGCTGTACCTTGGGGAGAAATTCGAGTCAGCAGTTGGTACATATATAAAAGACATTAATGAAGGGAGGGTTTATACTGGAACAAGTGTCGTAATGAATTCTGGATTTATTGGAGGATCGATATCGATGGGCTTAATTTGTGCTGTCTGTATAATTATGATAGTTTGGATTGAAGTAAATAAAAAGCAAAATTGAAATTTACTTTTTTGATTTGAAAAATACGATAGATATGATTACATCCAATAATTTCTGCTGAACAGGAATTGCATGGAATTTACACAATATATTTCAACAAATCAATTTCATCATGTCGAATTAAGCGACCTTGAGAAGTATTTCCAGATTAGAATAGGATCCAACATCTAAAATCTAACTTCAAAAAAAACTCCAGCAATGTGCTGGAGTTTTTTTTTTAGTAATTAGAATCCTAATCCGATTGCAAAACCATTAATTACTGCATTCCCTAAAATTCCTGTTTTGAATGCATAACCTGTTGTAGTACTAATTCTGTAAATGTTTGTTTTGTTACCTGATTTAAATACTGTGTAAGCATTGTTACTTGTTCCGCCAATATCAAAACCATTTTCAGCTGGAACATCAACCCACAAGTTTCCAACCAATACAAGTGTACCTGCATTGGGTGGGTTTACTTGATAGAGCTTATTATTATTGTGATCAATTGCAAAGAGTGTTGTAGCAGTAGTGCCTGCAAAATTGTTAGTGTAGGCAGCTGCTGTTACTGCGGGTGAACCTGGATTTAAACTGCTATCTACAGTTACAATACCATCATTTGGATTAACTCTTCTATTTGCACCTGTGTTGCTAACAATACGAATGCGATCCACCAAAGGGTTAAAATCGAAACCAAAGGTGTTGCCTGGAATTGCTGCACTCAATGCAAAAGCAAGCGTTGCTAATCCTGATGATGAGTTAATCGTATAAAGATTATTGTTACTGCCCAATGCATACAACTGTCCATTAATCGGACGCATATCAATTCCTTTGATAGTTTCACCTGCTTGAAGTCCAGTAATGGGCTTAGTGATAACGCCATTGGAAGAACTGCCACCAAATCCACCGAATTGAAGTCCAAAAATCAATAAATCATTGGTTGAAGTAACTGCATAAGCAACGGAAGCGGTAGGTATTGCAATGGCAGAATAATTAGTAGAAAAAGAAGCCTTAACATCGGCATCTCCAGTAGCTAAATCTACTTCAAATAAAGTAGAAACATTATTTACTTTAAAAATACCTAATGCATTTCCTTTAGGAGAAATGTCGAAACCGCCTTCACCCTGTACATCTAAATTTAATGCACCTATGGTTACTAAAGTTCCGGCATTGGGAAGATCTTGTTTGTATAGTTTATCAGAAACTGGATCAATATCATATAAGGTAGTGGTAGTTGATCCAGCAAAATTTTCAGAATAAGCAACTGCGGAAACCATGGCACCTGCCTGTCCGTTAATACTACCATCGGTGAATGCTAAGCCACCTGTTTCAGGATTCAATCTAAAGTTTTGTCCGTTGTTCGTTACGACTCTGATTCGATCAACAGTTGGATTAAAATCAAATGCTGCAATGGTTCCATTAATTGCGGGAGTGAATGGAGTTGCACCAATCATTCTTGCTGCACCTGTCATTGGATTAATTACATAAATGCGACTAGTACTTCCTAAACCATACAGCTGACCTGTGGCTGGACGAAAATCGATGGCAAGTATCGTTTCACCTGATTGCAATCCGCTAATCGTTGCTGAGTTGGAAGGCGATGGCGAATTGTGATTACAGCTATTCGAATTGAACTTGTCAAGCTGAGTTCCATTGGCTAATGCATAGAAGTCGGAATTCGAAATTCCCCATCCGCCAAATCGTTGACTTTCTGTTGTTGTGGATGCAGGAGCTGCATCTTCGGATTGATCTTTTTTACAGGATGAAACTGTAATCATAAGGAGGCTTGCCCCCAGAGCGTAATTAATGATTTTTTTCATGAGCTTTTAATTTTAAGGTTAGTGGTTGTTTAAAAAACCTGGTTAGGATTTTACAAAATAATTTACGGTGAAAAATAAAGTTTGGATTTAGCAACCATAAAAAAATATGTAAGTTGTTGGTCCTGCTTGCCTCGCTTTCGCTAAAGCTTGTGCCTCCGCTAAAGCTTCAGCGACATGCGGTCAGCATAGCAAAGCAGCAGGCAGGCGAGAGGCTTCGGGATTGGATGGTGGGTATCGTTATGTTTGCACTGATATGTGTTGGGTGTTTAAAAAAATATTAACTTGCGACCATGTTGACAAAATTGGAAATCGAGAGTAAATTACAAGCAATTAAACCAGTGCTTATTGACAAATTTCATGTAAGTACTATTGGTTATTTTGGTTCCTACTCAACTGGACAACAAAACGAACAAAGCGACCTAGATTTGTTAGTTGAGTTTTCTCAACCGGTTGGTTGGGAATTTTTTACTTTAGAACGTTACTTAGAACAAACTATGGGACTTCGTGTGGATTTGGTAACCCGCAATTCCTTAAAAGAACAAATCAAAGAATCAATCCTTAATCAAGTTCAATATATTTGAAACCGAGCGACAGAGACCCCATTTTATACTTATCTGACATTATTCTTTCCATGGAAAGGGTGAAAGAATATATTGCTGGGATTGACTTTCAACATTTCAAGTGGGACTACAAAACTGTTGATGCAGTAATACGAAATTTTGAAATCATTGGTGATGCAATTAAAAACTTACCTATGGGCATAAAAGACAAATACCCTTCAATAACTTGGGATGAAATGTACCGTTTAAGAAACAGAATTAGCCACGAGTATTTTGGTGTGGATTATGAAATTATTTGGGACATAGCAACAGAAATTTACCAGTTAACTACGAGGACGTAAAGACAGTATTAAAAGATTTACAGCAGAAGTAATAGTAACGAAGCAAGTCACATCCAGCATCCAACATCCAGCATCCAGCATCCAGTATCCAGTATCCAGCATCCAGTATCTAAAATCTAAAGTCTAAAATCTAACATCCCCCCATGGAACGTTTCACAGGTTTAATTGGAATCGTATTAATTCTAGGTCTAGCCGTATTAGCCAGTAATAATCGAAAAGCAATAAATATTCGTTTAGTATTAAGCGGATTGATGCTCCAGCTATTTATTGCTATCTTGGTGTTGAAAATTCCGCCTGTCACTGCTTTTTTCCAGACTATTGGTCATGGCATGGAGAAAATCGAAATGTTTGCTCGCAACGGAGCCGCATTTGTTTATGGTGGATTAGCCGCTGTTCAATTTGATGGTACGGTTGCAAATTATGCTGCTGGTGGATTTGTATTTGCGTTAAATGTTACCGCTACAATTATTTTAGTTTGTGTATTAGTTGCGATTTTATATCACGCAGGTATTATGCAAAAAGTAATTTCTGTGATTGCAAAGGCAATGAATTTTATAATGCGTGTAAGTGGTGCTGAAGCGTTGAGTAATGTTGCAAGTGCATTTGTTGGTCAAGTGGAAGCGCAAGTGATGATTCGTCCGTACCTCGCAGGAATGACACAAAGTGAATTGCTCGCCAGTATGAGTGGAAGTTTAGCTTGTATTGCTGGAGGAATTCTGGTGGTGTATGTAAACATGGGAGCTGCTGCCGGACTTGATCTCGCTCCTAAATTAATTGCAGCAAGTTTGATGGCTGCACCTGGTGCCCTTATAATTTCCAAAATCGTTTTTCCGGAAACCAAGGAAAGTGAAACGATGGGAGATGTGAAACTCGAGGTAAAAAGTCCATACATCAATGTTGTAGATGCAATTTCACACGGCGCAGGCGATGGATTTAAAATTGCCATGAATGTAATCGCGATGTTAATCGGATTTATCGC
>JBJXGU010000202.1:0-3776 GCA_046160245.1 Bacteroidia bacterium | reverse complement strand
GGTCTTTGCATCGACCCCATGTACAGCGCTGCCAAAGGTTTTCGAAACCATATTTCTTTTTAGGAAATACAAATTACAAACAATATTTTATTCAATTACCTCAACCAATGGATTATTGAAGCCAAATGAAGCATAGCCATAAAATGGCTTGGTTGGGAATGTAAACGTCTGTTAGATTTTTAGAATCAGATAACCTGCTTCTCAATAAGTAAAATCAAGATATGAATGACCTTAATATGAACCTCTTGTATGCGATCCGCAAAGCCCAGGTGTTCAACTCGTATTTCAACATCTGAATGAGTCGAAAGCTTGCCCCCGTCTTTTCCAGAAAGTACAATAACTTTCATTCCTTTATCTTTTGCTGAGAGAGCCGCACGAATGACATTTTCAGAATTTCCACTGGTACTTATCGCTAATAGTACATCCCCTTTATTCCCTAATGCCTCGATATAGCGAGAAAAAACAAAGTCAAATCCATAATCATTGGCTACGCAAGACATATGGCTGGGATCTGAAATACAAATGGCGGGAAGTGCTTTGCGGTTCTCACGATAGCGACCCGTTAGCTCTTCGGCAAAATGCATGGCATCACAATGCGAGCCACCATTTCCACACGAAATTACTTTGCCACCAGCTTTAATGGAGGAAGCAATAAGTGTTGATGCATGTTCAATCCGTTCCATGTTGCCGGTGGTGTTACAGAAGGATTGAAGAACCTTTGCTGCCTCGCTCAGTTCATTTTCAATAATCGAACGAAATTCCATTTTATTGGGCAGCTTGGTTGCTTGAGGGCTTACTTTTGGCTGCCTCTTGAAAATCATAAACCTTGGCCTTCAACACATTAAGTTCAAGTATCAATAGCTCTTTCTCCTTTGAAGTCCTCCGTAAATCACGATAGTGAAGTATAATATTCGTGAACATCAATATCAATAAAATTAATGATCCATATTTTAACATCCATATCTTGCTTTGTAAGCCCAGAAGATACTGGAGATTGTCTTTCTGACTATCAGTGTAAACGCTAAAAAACAAAATGAAAAGATGAAGCGCAGCAAATACTGAATAAAAGATGAGCCGGTTTCTTTTCATCATAGCGTTAGTAATTCTCAGACAAACATAGGGTTTTTAAACTAATTCAAAAATGTCAATTCTTCATTAAACCCTACATGGAAGAGGTTCACATGTCAAGGGGTAGTATTTCGCAACAATTCTCTGTTACCCGGACTCACTTATCCGATTTCTGGATGCTGCTCAATTTTTTGTAAAGTCCATCCATTTGCGATAATTGATCATGAGAGCCACGCTCAACAATCTCTCCATTTTGAATGACTAAGATTTCATCTGCATGTTGAATAGTACTCAATCGATGAGCAATAACAATAGAGGTTCTGTTCTTCATCAAATTAAACAGCGCGTCTTGCACCAGTTTTTCAGATTCCGAGTCAAGTGCTGAGGTGGCTTCATCCAAAATAAGAATTGGTGGATTTTTCAACACGGCACGCGCTATACTCAATCGCTGCCTTTGTCCGCCTGAAAGTTTGGAGCCGCGCTCTCCGATTAACGTCTGATAGCCCTGTTCAGTTTGCATTATAAACTCATGAGCATTCGCAATTTTGGCGGCATGAATAACAGATTCTTCACTTACATTGAGCATTCCAAATGCTATATTATTGAAAATTGTGTCATTGAAGAGTATTGATTCTTGCGTAACAACTCCCATTTGTTTGCGGAGAGATTCTATTTCGTACTCAGTGATTGACTTTCCATCAATCAAAACCTCACCCTCTGTTGGATCATAAAAACGTGGAATCAAGTCCGCCAGCGTTGATTTGCCTCCCCCGGAAGTTCCTACAAGAGCAACAGTTTTTCCTTTTGCGATGGTAAGGTTGATGTTCTTTAAGACCAATTCAGTTTCATATGCAAAGCTTACATTCTTAAATTCGATACTTGTCTCAAATTTTTTAAGTTCAATCGCATTTGGCTTATTCTCAATGGCTGGCTTTGTGTCAATAATTTGAAAAATTCTTTTGGCAGAAGCGTTCCCTTTTTGCAAAGCAGTTACTCCATTGGAAAAGCTCTTAGCCGGCTGAAGGATCATAGAGAACAAGGCTAAAAATGTTAAAAACACTTCTGGCGATAGGGTTGACTCCTCACTTAGTACCATATTGCCACCGAAGAAAATAACCCCAGCAATAATGGTAACCCCTAAAATTTCGGATACTGGGGAAGCCATCTCATTCTTGTAAGAAAGTGATTTATTGACCTTTCTATAGTTAAGACTTTCATCTTCCATTTTTTTGATGATGAAATTACGCGCGTTGAATGCTTTTATAACTCGCATGCCGCTAAAGGTTTCATCTAAAATATTTACGATGCGACCTAGCGATTCCTGACTTTCAACAGCCTCTCTCTTCAATCGCTTAATTATTTCAGCCAATGCTCCACCCGTAACAGGAAGAACGATAAGAGTAAACAGCGTCAGTTGCGGTGAAAGAATAAACAACCCAATAAAATATCCAATGATGGTAATCGGCTCTTTCAAAACTGCTTTTAGGCTTCCCATGACGGCAGTTTCTACTTCCTGTACATCATTAGTAAATCTTGAAATCAAGTCCCCTTTACGTTCATTATTAAAATAGCCTATATGTAGTAGCGAGATTTTCCTGAAAAAATCCATCCGAATATTCTTTACCAGATCAACTCTGATTTTCGTTGCCATTACACGCTCCAAATAGCGAAAGAAATTCGCCAAAAAAACACACGCTACAATAAGCGAACAAACAAAAAGTAAGGCATTAAGCTTGCCATGGTCATTAATGATTTGAAGAAAATAATGATTGAATGCATGTTTTACATATTCAGATGAAAAACTGAATTCCGGCATTTCGGGAACCACCAATGCTTTTGTTGTATTGAACAAAATGCTCAACATGGGAATTACTAATAGAATATTAAAAACTCCAAAGACGACTCCTAATACGGAGTAAATAAAAAATTGAGTGAGCTTAGGAACAACGCTTTGAGCATAAGAAAGAATGCGAATAAAATTATTCATGAAAAAATAAAGATTAGAAATCGTACAACCGCTGCGCGATATTCAATCGCAAAGCTAACGAAGTTACAGATGTATTAGTATTGTAAAACGGATCGGAGCTTTCGCTCTGTCTGAATGTTTGCTTAAGGTCAATAAAGAAATTATGCTTCAACATATAAGAAGCAGTGAAGTCGATGAAGGCAATTTTGTTCTCCACTCCTTGTGCAACCGTATTGCCAAAATCCTGCTGTCGCGTGTTATAACTTTTGTTTACATCTCCACCCCAATTTTCATTTGGGCCATCACGGCCAACTTTTATAAACACGTTTTTGAAAATCAGGTTAAGCTTTGGAATCGGTTGGTATCTGATTATCGCTGCCAACTCATAAAAATTGGCTCCCACCGGATGAGCCAATGGTTGTAGGTAATTTGTGTAATTGGTAAAGTTTGAAGCATGAGAATAGGTGTAGGGCCTTACCAGATTAGCTTCTACTTGCAAATCCAGATTTTGAATTCGGGCGACATCTATATATTTTAGTCCTGCCTGATAAGCAAACTTATTTGCCCACCATCCAGTACCTGCCTTCACATTCTCCAATAAAAACTCATCGATAACTAACTGGCCATAAAATGAAAGGGATTTTATCGCATTCCATTTAAAATCCATACCGAGAATCGCATTGTCTGCACTTCCGTTTTGGTGTTCAATAGCGCGATAGAAAATTATTGGGTTCAAATAAGA
>JBJXGU010000201.1:0-19870 GCA_046160245.1 Bacteroidia bacterium | reverse complement strand
CCATTAGAAAATTGATAACTTATATTTTTTATTGTACCATCATCATTCTTAATTATTGTTACTATCACCTCCTTCCCATTAGCATCAACAATTTTTTTCCCGTCTGGATCAATAAAGCTCAATGGAGAATTAGCTACGTAATTATAAGGTGAAAGCGAAGTGTATTTTTCAGATAACGGATCTAAACTGTACCATCTTCCTAATCTCGAATCATACATCCTTGCCCCAAAATCCAGACTATTGCCATTACCTTTCACTTCATTATCATTTTCCTTTCCATTAAAGGAGAAACGGTAACTCTTCCCATCTATTGCAATATTAGCTGGATCTTCATTCATGTTTACCAAGGTCAATTCAACTGCTGTTGGATTAGTAACAGGATGGTATCCTGCGCCCTTTATCCAAACCCATCTTGTACTTCGTTCTCTTAACAAAGAACCAAAAGGATAGTAGTCTGAACTGTTTTCGAGCTGTGCTTCAAAATGATCAATAGAATTTCCTGTAACATCGGGGATGGCTTTTCTTTCACCATTCACTACTGCTAAAACATTACCCAAATGATTGGACAATTGAAATTGCTTCAAGGCAGGATCGCCATTTTGCAATGGGATTCCGGCGGTTGTTACGTACATATCTTCTTCATGTAAATCCATTCCAACGAGTGAACTTCCGTAAAGGTATCTTTCTTTTAGTTTATAATCATGAGCACTTGAAACAAATTGACCATTATACACAGCCAACACATTGCCTTGGGGGTCACGAACGTAATCTGTAGTGGTCCATAATGTTGGGGTGCTTAAACTTCCGCTCGGCTTAACTATCTTTCTTATACGGTTGCCTTGTGCATCGTATGCAAATTCTAAATCGGGAATATGCTGGATTATTCACTGCAATTAATTGCTTAGAATTACATTAAACTTAGTTTATTCAAAGCAACTTCAAAAGTGTGTAAATGAAAATATAATATTTACACTATCCTGTAATACTTCCAATCTCCCATCCTGTGAATTTTCAATTGGCTTTCCATTTTTACAATCGCTTCCAAAATAGTAAAAACTTGTTTCCCATCCTCGATATAAAAACATAGTATCAGGTTTCCCCAATTGCGATAACAACTTTAATTTTCTTGGTTTATCTAATCCAGTTGAATATACTAAAATTTTATTCATCATTGGATTGTCTCTAACATTATTACATCCCCATGGATCACTTCTCCATTTTTTTATTATGTCGTCTTCAATGAAGATCCTTGCACATCCCTGCATTAATACAGCATTGCAGCATAATATTAGTAAATTAAGAAATAGTTTATTCACAATTTTCATTATTTGTGGGTACTTCACCTTGGACTACACTAGGAGTTCCGTAACCATTTTCATCATAAATTTTATTGCCAGCTACACCACCTACTACACCTGTTGTATTTCCATTACATAGTATTTTATCCAATTTTAATTGGAAAATATCATACTGTGTTACTACGCGTTCGTTAGGATTAATATCGGGTCTATCGCCTGAACTTATATTTGGCAAACCATTTGGCGTTTGGTTAAGTATGTGAACAAATGTATTTAAAGCCTGAAATCCATGCCATATTTCATGAGTGGGAGTGGTACTAAAAATTCCAGTTTCACTTTTTACAAAATAACCACCATCTCCGGAATAATTTGATACAGGAGAAGTTGTTGTGCTTGGCCCCACTCTAACGAAATTATTTTTCGGATCATTACTTCTAACATCATGAGTTTTATTATCAATCCCCCCAATGAAGTTTCCAACTTCAAAAAAATATTGCTCATCAGTTTGATTTTCTGATCTAGTAATAACTTCAGCCGCAATCTCAAATCTAACATTATAAGAACGACCTTCAATTTCAACCACTCCTAATCCTATAGTACCATCTTCATGATGAACTCTATTACAAGTATTCTGAATTTGATTAGTCATATCTTGAGCTTCAGGAAGCTTAATATCTCCATAATAGTAAATGGTTGCACGAACAACAATTGTATTTCCTTCTATTGAAGCAACTCCAGTTCTTCCGTTTTTGTCAATAAAAAATATAGGGTTATTATACGTAAATACATAGGGACTCGTTGATGCGAATTTTTCACAATCCGGATCAATGGTTAAAAATCTACCTATTCTATTGTCGTACATTCTCGCACCAAAATCCATATATTTCCCTGCACCGCTAATCTCATCTACCTTTTCGTGTCCATTAAAACCGAAACGTAATAAGTTTTCACTGCCTCTTGAAACAATATAATTCATTCTATGTCTTAATCTTAACATCAAGATAAAGGTGAATATTATTTTTGAAACCGCCAAATTCGTCGTTGTATGTCATTAAATGTTTAGGGTTTCATGGGTATTCTAGAGATGAAGGGGGCTTACTTTTTTTATTCCTAATGGTGGAGCACAAAAACCATATTTTTCCATATCTTCGACATTACCAAAACCCAAATCATGAATCATTTCCTTCGACTGCTTTCAGTCGCTCTCTTGCTTGTAAATTCGACAACGAGCTTAGCACAATGGACTCAATTGACCACCGGTACTAACGAAGATATTTACTGTGTTCGGTATGCTCCCTCGGGCAATGTATGGGCTGGGACTTGGAATGGAATTTATCGTTCTTCCAATAGTGGTTCCACTTTTAATTTTGTAACGGGCATTAATTCAACGCTGGGAAATACACAGATTATCGGCAGCTTTGAAGATATTCATGTGACCGGACCAAATTCTGCTATCGCTTCAGGATTTTATTATTTAGGTAATGACTTGATAATTTTTGGAACAGCAAACAACGGCGCTTCATGGTCGCATAATTACTATACAGGCAGCGGTACACTTCCACGATACATCAGTGCTATGGATTTTGATGGAACTGGAAATGGTGTCGCCGTGGGTGGCGCAGGAAGAGCGTATAAATCTTCTAACAACGGTACAACATGGGTTGCGGTTACTTCTGGAACAACAACCTTGCTCGAAGATGTTTCATGGGTGAATGGTTCAACGTTTGTATCGGTGTCGGGCTCGAATATTTATCGCTCTACCAACAACGGCACTAACTGGACATCGGTACTTAGTCTTCAATCTGGTATCGAAAATATTTCATTCGCTCGCGGTACAAATACTGGGTATGCTGGCGGTTTCGGTACAATGAAAAAATCAACCGATGGCGGACTTACTTGGGTAGCGTTGAATTTGCCTGCCTATAACATCCGCACCATCTATGCCTTTAGCCCCGATACTGTTTATGTTGGTGCTTATGACGGTGTGTATCGCACCATCACGGGTGGTACCTACTGGGAAAAATTCAACATGCCGAATGTGAAATGGGTGAATGATATCACTTTTTTTGACGCAAACAATGGCATGGTAGCTGGCGATAGCGGTTATGTAGCGGTCACAACTAACGGTGGTGGCTTACCGATGCCAATTTCATCTTTTAATTTAACTGGAGGTAACAACTGCGAAGGCAGCACCATTCAACCAAACAATCTTGGTAATCCTGCATGGTCTTATCAATGGTTGTTGAATGGAAGTGTAGTAAGTACATTGCATTCTCCAACCTTAGTGTTGAATCCAAGTGGAAGTGCAACATTGTCACTCATTGCATCAAATAATGGCTTTTCGGATACATCCACTACTTCATTTTCTATTTCACCTATTCCGGTAGTTCAATCATTTGCTGTAATACGAGATACTATTTGTACCGGTGGCACCGGGCATTTTACCATTCCGAATAGTCAAGTGAATGTATATTATCGAGTATATGATAACAATACTCCCGTAGGTACAGGCTTTAATGGAAATGGAGGTAGTGTTGTTATTTCAACACCTAGCAATCAAACCATCGTGAAGCCTTATAAAATTAGAGGTATCTTTTCTAATGTATGTGGAACGGATACATTGGATGTAATCGATTCTATTTTCATTGGTAAACCTGCCACCAATGTAACGGCTGCGTATTACCGCGATACAGTATGTCCCGGAGATACTACTTATATGTTGGTTTATAACTCTCAACCGGGTTGGGAATATTATTTAGCCACTCAAAGTTCAATTAAGATCCAAGGGAATGGAGGTACCGTTGGTATTCCCGTTCCTGCCATTACCAGCAATAAAAACCATAATGTGTATGCTAATCTGATGTCGCATGGTTGTACTTCACAGATTGGTGGAACTTATTTGCTTACCTACATGTTTGCTTCCGTAAATATTTTACCCGGAACCTTGATGGGCGCCGTGAATCAACCCATCGCAATTACGAATGCAAGTAGCGGATTTAATGTTTGGGATTGGGACTTTGGACCCAATGCAACGCCTTCTACTTTCAGTGGAACCAATCCAACACCAGTTTCATTTAATACGCAAATGGTGGATACTATTGTTATCACTGCAAAACTGAACAATACTTGTCAAAAAATTATTAAGCGTCCCGTTTATGTTTATGGTGTTCCTGTCCCATCATCAATGGATACTTGTAAATTGGATACTTCAAATGTGGGTTCCTTGTTAACGTTGAAAGTGAGAATGGATGATTATAATAATATTTATTTTGCAAATTATAATGCTTCTAATCCCAATTTCTTATTTATTCCGACAGTAGGTAAATTGGATTCCGCAGGAAATAGAGTGTATTTTAATTCGTTTCAATTGCTTTCCAATCAACCTGGAATGCAAGGATTACCTACTGGAATTACGTACGATCGTTTAGGTAACACTTACATTTCCGCGCACTACTTTGCTGCTGCTTATTGGGATTATCAAGGAAATTATATTCGAAATAAGAATGCGTTGATAAAGATTGATGCATCAGGAAAATTTCAATGGGCGATAGAAAGTCCTGCAGCTGAGTTTACGGATCTGATTACCATCAATAACAGAATGTATGCTATTGGTAGAAATGTTTGGAATGGATGCATGATGCAAACGCCTAAGGGTGGATTTACCTATACTTCTACTGTAAATAATAAAGGCGATGCCTTTGTGATGGAATGGGATGATACTGGAAAAATTCTTGATTTTGATGCATTCGGCGGAACCGGAAGTGCTGGTGTTTCAGGACCTGTTCCCTTTCGTGCGAATGTGCCTTTAGTAAGTCAGTTTTTTGATGTAGACACCTTGCGTCAAAATTTAATGGCAAGCAAAGCAAGTAATGGCGATATGTTGATTTGTGGTATGATCACCACACCAACAGCAGGACAAATAATGAAATTTGGAAATGCAACTTTGTCGAATAATCTTCCTGCAAACAACAACGGTCAGCAAAAAAGCATTTTTATGACGCGATATAATGCAACACAAGGATTTACCTCAGCAGTTAATTTGTTGAATGGAAGTCCAAGTTTTATAACAAATTTTATTGAAGATGTAAATGGAAATTATGTCATCATTGGTAAAACGAAAGACCGAATAATTACGTCGGCAGGTGAAAATATTTTTAGTAACTCAACTTATGATTATCAATATTTAGCTTCATTTAATCCCAACGGAAATTTGAATTGGATTGTGTATGCTGATAGTATGGCTTTTAATTCGGTGGGTGCAAATGCAGATGGATCTGTATCTGTAGGTGCATACATGAACACTAAGTATTTATTGGTAGATGCACTTCATCAAACGTATAATGTGTCTCCAGCAGCTTCTCCTGGTTCATACATGTTACGATTTAGTGCTACAGGAGCATTTCAATATGGTGATAATGTTAATTTTTATCCAATCATCGACAGTCGTCAAGATGTATGTGGAAATTATCATTCGTTGTTTAAAGGCGGAATCCCAGTGGGGTATAAGTTTATTGTTTCTACTTTGTCTATGAACAATAGTTGTTCGCCAAATTGTTACGCGGCGTATGATCCTAGTAGCCTAGATGCTTCAGCTCTTTCATTGAGCATTAGCGATACCACTATTAATGGACCTAGCAATAGAAATCTATTCGTAAAAATTATGAATAATGCATCCTTGCCAATTACAGGAATGGATATTCGTTACCAAATTAATAATAACGCTGTTCAAAATTTTGCCTGGAATGGAAATTTAAATACTGGAAGTTCTGATAGTATTTTGTTGACAACCTATAATTTTAATCGTTCGTATAATCATGTTAAAGTTTGGGTACATCAAGTGAATGGAAGTACAGATAATCAGCAAGGCAACGACACCGTTAAATTGTCGCAAATTGTTTGCTCTACTCCCTTAAGCGGAACGTATTCATTAGGATGTGATACTTGTTATTTTGATACGTTCCTATCTTCATCAAAAACAATGAAACGTTGTGGTGTTTCCGGACCCGTGAAAATTGCTGTAGAGCCTGGTGTTTATTATGAGCAACTCACTGTTGATTCAATTCCATTTGCTTCGGCTATTGATTCCATCGTCTGGACTTCGGCGAATGGAATTAAAGAATCTGTTGTGCTCGACTTCGCTGCTAATAACATCAACTATTACCGAAATACGATTCGTTTAAACAGAGCACATTATTGTAGTTTCGAAAATATGACAATACAGAATACCTCTGCCGCTCCATATGATGCCATGCAATTGGATCATGGATGTAGAGCATCTATATCTGTTGATGCAAGTTCAGGTATTAGAATATTGAATTGCATTGTGCATGCTCCCAAGAGATCTAATCAAGCTGGAAGTGTTGCGCAGGGCATCCTGATGGTGGGTAATATGAATAATGTGGTAGTAACCGATAATTTTATTGATGGTGGTGAGAATGGATTAGAAATGTATTATACATCCATAGGTCGTGACGTATCGATTTTGAGAAACGAGTTTTGGCAAACGGGAGGGATCCGACTTGGAAACATAAAACGATTAATGGTGGATGGAAATAAAATTCGATACATTTCTTCTTCCGGATCGGGAGGAACTGGTTTAAGTATGTCTCAATGTGATTCCTTCATTGTAAAAAATAATTTGATTAGCAACGAAGTGTGGGGTGGTGCTTCTCTATATTTAACTGGATGCGATTGTCAAACAGCATCACCATGTTTAGTTTATAATAATAGCGTCGGCTACCAACCTTCCTGGTTACCCTTTGAGTCCGCAACTTTTTCTGGACTGAATCTAGATATTATTCATAATAGTTTTGGAAATGGAGTTAAGCTTTTCGCTGGGATGAATGCACCTACTTTCCGTTTCAATAATAATGTGGTTCGCAGTAATAGTGATTTTGCAATTGATTCTTATAATACAATTGATTTTATTCAAATGAATAATAATCGTTATATTTCGAATGGTGTTCCAATTAAAATTATAAATGATAATATCGACTACGACTTAGGAACTTGGAAAGCATTCTCAGGATTTGACTTGCAATCCGACTCAGTGACCGCCTCATTCCGATCGTTATCTGATATGCATTTGCTGAATGCAGTGGCAATGCCAGGAGTTGCTTTTGCTGGAATTTCTACTGATATAGATGGTGAGATTAGAAGTGTAACAACTCCTACGATTGGTGCCGATGAGTTTAGTGTAGCTACACTATTGTCTTCAGTGTGGCCTGGCGATTGTGACAGTACGAAGAGTGTCGATAATTTTGACATTTTGCAAATCGGATTGAACTTTAATAGATATTATACCTCTCGTCCTGTTTTATCGGATGCATGGGTTTCACAACCTTCTTTGCTTTGGAATAAACTACAAGGCAATGGAACGAACATGAATCATGTAGATTGTAATGGAGATGGACTTATTAATTTATTAGATACCGTCGCCATTTTTAATAATTATGGATTGTTGCACCCTGTAGCAAATCCACAAGTGCAAAGTATTTCTGTAGGACCCGATTTGAGTATTATTCCCGTTGGAACTACTTTCACAGGTGGTGATACGGTCCATTTAAAATTGATGGCAGGTACAGCAGGGTTAATCGTGAATGATATTGGTGCACTTGGATTTAAATTAGCAATCCCTCCATCTTTAATTGTGCCCAACACTTTTGTGGTAACGTATAATAACAATTGGATGTGTCCAGATACCAACTGTATTTTATTTGCAAATATGGATGAGAGTACTGGAGTTGCAGCAATAAGTATGGCGCGAAAAGATGGAACGGGCGTAACTGGATATGGAGAGGTAGCGGATGTGCGTTTTGTTGTGAATGCAGGTTATAGCGGGAGTCCCACTGTGAATATAAATATTAATCCCTACCAAGCTTTTGATCCTATTTCTACTGCAATGCCATTCACAACCAATGGCGGAACTATTACCATTGTAAATACATCGGTAGAAGAATTGTCGTTGATGGATGGAGTTCGCTTATTTCCAAATCCAACTAAATCGTTAAGCACTATTTTATTTAATTGGAAAGGCAATGGCACAGATAAAATGTCGATTCGAGTATTGGATCTTTCAGGTCGGATGGTAGGCAATGCCATTCAGCTTATTCCTCATTATGGTAGTAACCGTGTGGAGGTAGATGCAGAATCTTATGCGAATGGAATCTATTTTATTGAATTGAGAAGTAACACAGAAAGAAAAGTCTTGAAGATGATAAAATATTAGTTGGATACCAGCTTAATTTTTTATCAACTTCTTGCTTACCGTGCCGTTTCGATTTTGCAGTTGAATTATATAAATTCCGGGTGATAGAGAAACAAGTTGAATCGTTTGCTTTTCTTGATAAATAACTTCTTGAAGTAGTGTTCGACCCTCGAGATCTAAAAGAGAAAGATTTGCTGGAAGTGATTGACTCTCTATTGTAATGGATGTGGATGCAGGATTAGGAGTTGTTTTAACGCTAAACGCATCTGGATTATTTGATAAACCGGTACTGACACTATTGCTATTCGCAGGAACTGCTTCAGCTTGGACCAAATTTTTTGATCCGCTTTCTTGAAGTAAGGCCAAGGAATAAATTCGCGAGAAATTCCAAATCGGATTGCTTAAAGTTAAGAAAGAATAAACCAATGAATCGCCAATCGTTTGTGGTAGGTTTAAGTTGAGACCAACGGCTGAACTTAAGGCTTTACGAAAAACATCGCGATGCATAGTTTCTCCATTTCCTCCTGAATAAAATACAGTATCTTCTGCTAAACATACAAAGAGGGATAAAGCGCCAAAGCTATGAGCACTTTCTGTTTTTACAATTACTGTCGTTCGAATCGAATCAGTCCCATATTTTTCTTGTTCTATTCGTAAACTTGCCGGCGATGTTAAGGATTGATAAGGAGTGAAAATGGAAGCATTTCCATAATTTGTACTCGCCGGAATAACGTTTCCATTGATTACCAAACGAGGTGTGCTTCCGTAGATGGAATAGTAATTTGTACGTGCATCATTTTCTGTAGCATTTTGTTGATAGAGTAAACAGTTGGGATAAGGTGCGCTAGGATGCACCGACAGATGAAGTGCATTCGATTGATTGTTAAAATTAGTATAAAATCCGGGGTTACGAGATGCACATATTCCACATTTTGTATTGGTAAAATGCTCTACAATAATTTTCTTTGAAACTTGTGCCGATAAGATTGTGTTAATCGAGAGTACCAGTAGTAGTGATAGTGTTATTTTTTTCATCCTCGTAATAATTTAAATTATATATTTTAATGCGTGTTAATATTTAAAGGTAAAGCAGAGCTTCTTTTTAACTTTCGTTATAAAGAAGCTCTGGAAGGGTTTGATTAATAGGTTGCCATCCCAACTGCAGAGGGTGGTAATTTTGTTACGCTACCGATGAGCGATAATCCGCCTAATAAAGTTCTTGAGTATTCCTGGATGGTGTGATCTCCGCCGCACAATGTATATGCATTGAAGTTATTTCCAGTAACCACCATGTCAAGAGGTCCGTCGCCACTTGTAATAGCAGGATGAACTAAATGTAATCGACCAGTGTTTCCAATATAATAAGAGGAAATATTATCGCTTGCTGTATTGGTGACAAAAGCAAATCTTCCGAATTTAGTAGTGGCCACCCAACATGCTGCTGCTTGATTACTTGGAACTGCTCCGTTTACAGCATTCAAATTACCACTGTTTATTCCGGAATAGGAAGTCAATGTACTTGCTCCAGGTGCTCCACCAGCAGCATTAGATACAATCATGTAATTGTTTCGCGCAAATTCAAAACCGAAAGGAGTTTGTCCAACGGACGGAATAGAAGTAGCCGGACCAGCAATGCCATTTCCATTAACCATAAATCGGGAAATCATGTTCGTGGCTTTTTCGGTTACATAGAGGTAGTTGCCGTTTGGTGAAAAAGAAATTTGTGCAGCTCCCGCACCTGTACTTTGCATGGAACCTGCAATCGGACTTAGCATTCCTCCCATTCCAATGGTAAAACCATGAATGGAATTTGATCCCGCATTTACTACATACAATTTATTCATGTGTTGAGTTACACTTATTGGCCTAACTCCGCCTGATGGAACTGTGCTTACTAAAGTAGGGTGTCCATTGTTGCCAATAGTAAATGATGAAATGGTATTGTCGCCTGCATTTACTGCAAATAATAGTCCTTTGCTCTTATCTGTAATAACTGCTCCTTGTGATCCAAGTCCACCACCGTTTCCAGCTCCGCCACTCATAACAGTAGTCTCTAAAGTGAGATGTCCATTCGATTGTTGCCTATAACATAATACGCTATTTTGTGCCGCATCATTGCCTAAAATGTAGACAAAGCTATTCTGTCTTTGTTGTTCGATGTCTCCTGTCTCTGTAAAGATTTTTTCATCCGGATTAGTACCGTTTTCATTGATGAGATCAGTACTTGAAATTCCTGAGGATGCATTACTGCTTGACAAATTATCCTCTTTGGTACATGCACTCATAGTCAGTACTAGTGCAGATGTTATTGCTAATAATATTTTATTTTTTTTCATGATTAAACGTTGATTTTTTTAGTTCTTTGAATTAGTTAATGCGCAAAGGAGGCCCCCTTTATAATAGAAGATGATTAAAAGAATAGAAAGGTTGGGTCAATGATTAAATAATTTGAAAAGCAATTATAAATCATGCATTAAAATCAAAACTTTAGCGTGAGTCCAGTAGACAATCCAATGAAATGTGGATAGCTGTTAACGGCCATGTTTTTAGTTATTGAATTCAAAGAGCCGCGAAGCGTTGGCTCTAAGTAAATGTCTAAACTTTTTTTCAAGGAGTAGGAAACACCTATACCCAATTGGTATCCGTAATTTATCTTTTTTAACCCTTTCACATTATTATTTACAGTGATTTCACTGGTTTGCATTGCTATTTTTGCCCTTTCTTGAATGACAAAATTTGCTGTAATACCCGAGTTAGCATACCACGTAAATTTGTTTTTTGTGATTTGATACCTAATTTGAATGGGTAAGTTTATAAAACGAATAACCTGTTTGCAATTCGAATTTTCGAAAAGTGTATCACCTTCTTGGGCTTGTAAATGTCCTCCATCATTGGGTAATTCTATGATTCCACTTGAAGTAGGGTACATAAAGTGATATTGATTTTCTTCATTGGCTTCAGCATACATAAAGGGCACGTGCATCGATTTAACAAGTGATGAATAGCTTAGTCCACCTCCCACACTCCAGTTTTTATTTATTGCATATTGAAAATTAATTCCAGCAATAAATGAGTATTCCGATTTTTCACGATCTTTATACATCTTAACTTCGTTGAACTGATTGTTGGTTTTGTCTTTTAAATAATCCTGGGAAACTCCTTGTGCAAAGTAAAGCGATAACGAATATTTTGAAAAATCTGTATGTTGAGTTGCAGTAATGTTGCCTGGATAACTTATAGTATCTATAACTAAAGAATCTTTTGGTTGTTCAATAGTAGGTATGCTGTTTTCTGTTAAATGGAGATCGGGTGTAGTTGGTGATTCATCTGTAACTAATGGATCAATACTAGTTGAAATAATAGTTGTAGATGGGTTGGACACAATTTTATTTGTATCAATGATTATATTGTCTAAAGCGATTGAATGATTCGTAGCCGAAAATCCCGAGCCGTGAATTTGTTGGTCGGTTGACTTTATCGCTGTTGTAGGATGTGAATTAGGAACAGAAAGTTTCCTGTCGTTGCTTGCAATATTTCTGATCGGCTCAGTGGATTCAGTTTTAATCGTTGAATTGGTTGTTGAAGTTAATGTTGGTGGATTTGTCGCAGTGATTTCTAACTTTTGAGCCGCCTCAGATGGGATATTGGATTTTGCGGATGTAACTTGATTAATTGAATTTTGATAAATGGTTTTAGAAGGCGTAATGAAATGACAAGTTGCAAAACAGCACAGGAGGAAAGAAAGGACAACGGAAAGCCACTTAAACTTATTCGCTTTATGTTGCAAAGAAACCGCTTGCTTTTTATTTAATTCGCCTTCCAGTTTACTCCATGCAGAAGCAGGCGGTTCCATCAAATGATCATTGAACACCGCTTTACTTACTTTTTCTATGTCCTTATTATCGTCCATGTCGTTGTTCGCTTATTGTAGCAATTTCATTTAATTTCAGTATTTTCTTTTTTAGAATTGATTTGGCTTCAAAAAGATTAGATTTTGAAGTTCCAATCTGAATGTCTAATTGTAATGCAATTTCTCTATGCTTGAGTCCCTCAAAAACATATAAATTAAAAACCATTTTATATGCCGGAGGTAATTGATGTATTAATTCCATGAGTTCATTGGCCTCGATTTGACTTAATATATCTTCCTCATAGTAGTTATGGAGAGATTCAATATGATCATCTATGTTTACAACTGCAAAAAGGCGAGAGTTTTTTCTATATTTTTCAATGGCAGTATTCACCATGATCTTTCGTATCCATCCTTCTAATGAACCAATCATTGAATAACTACTTATATTTTCAAATACTTTTAAAAATCCTTCGTGGAAAGTGTCCTCAGCTTCTTCACGACTCGCAGAATATTCATAACAGACGGCGAACATCTTGGCAGAGAATTTCTCGTATAACGCATTCTGGGATGCTCGATCCCATGCAATACATCCCTTGATGATATTCTCTAAGTTTACTTCTTTCAAAATCTGCCTTTCTAATTAAAGAGATGATAAATGATCCCAATTGGTTGTGTTGATTGTCAAATATTTCATGTTTATGAGGGATATTGGATCGACTTTTCTGTTTTTTGGTTAACTTTCTTGGTTCTTGACTAAGATACGAATTAATTATACTTATTTGTATGTTAATCAATTAAGATTTTTATTGGACGCTTTTGTCGTCTTTTAAATTCTATTGTTTTGTGATTATTGAGCTGAGCGAAATGGCTTAATTTCGTTTTAAATTAATTTGAATAATTAGTGATTGAATTAGAACCGATGAGATGGATATTTTTGTGGCCTGTTTAAATGATTGGGATTTATTTCAATTTGAAAAGTGAATTGTAATGGTAAATTCTAATTCCTATAACGCAATCATCTTCGACCTCGGTGGCGTCATCATCGATCTCGACTATCATCGTACTGCTGCTGAATTTGTCAAGTTGGGCATGAGTGATTTTGACGAGATCTATTCAAAAGCTAAACAATCTAGTTTATTTGATGATTTTGAAAAGGGTATTATGTCGGTAGATGGTTTTAGAGACGAACTAAAAAAACATCTCCCCGAAAACACGAGCGACAATCAAATTGACAAAGCATGGAACGCCATGCTCCTCGATATCCCTATTCACCGAGTGGATTTCATTAAAAAGTTAAGCACGGAGTATCGCATCTTTTTATTAAGCAATACGAATCAAATTCATGTGAAAGCATTTTCCAAAATGGCAGATGATATTTTCGGAAAAAATAATTTCCTTTCTGTTTTTGAGGAATGCTATTTGTCTTGTGACTTGGGTATGCGTAAACCCGACGCAGAAATCTTCGAAAAAGTAATCAGCGACAACAACCTCGATCGCACTAAAACTTTGTTTGTTGATGATAGTATTCAACATGTGGAAGGCGCACTTACCATTGGATTAGCTGCTCGGCTGCTTCGGGTCGAGAATGGTGAAAATATCGAGAATAATCTGTGCCAATGGCTTTCATAATTGATTGATAACGCCCGAGATAAATCTATAGAAAAGATACATTAGCCCAACTAATACCTTTATTCACCATTATATACTGATTTTCTTCCAATTATATTGTGATTTTTTCATTTTATTTTATAAACTTACAAGAAAATAGGAGGATATATGTTATGCTTCAAAACAGTAACCTGCCACTTAAATAGGCAAGTACTATTCTTCATGTTATTCTTTTGCTCCTTTAATTCAAGCAAAGCGGCAATTTATTATTCTCGTGTAACAGGTAATTTTTCAGCTGCTGCAACGTGGTCAACCGTCTCCTGTGGAGGAGCCGCCGCAATTACTACTCCCGGTGCATTGGATGATATAATAATCTGTGCCGGAAATGTGGTAAGTGTAACTGCCAACGCGCCTATAAAAAATATTACAGTGCAGAATGGCGGAACCTTGCAAACCGGGACCGCAGGCGGTGGTGCCAACAGAACCCTAACCGTATCTGGGACATTTACTATTCAAAGTGGAGGATTATACATCCATAACAACAATCAAATTGCATCTACCACCATTTTTGCAGGAACGGAAGTGTTTAATGTGGGCAGTACCGTTCGAATTGATAGTTGGTCGGGAACGGCTGATTTTCTCGTAACAGGTCTAGCCTCCAATTTCGGAAATTTAATTTTGAATTGGAACCCCGGTTTATTTTACTGGAACAATCAAGGTCTTGGATTTACTAGAATTATTACCGGAAATTTCACAGTTCAAAACGGTTGCGCAACTTACCTCGATGCGTTAGCCGGAACTACAGTATTTACTATTGGCGGCAACCTTGTAATTAATGATGGTTTTCTTCGTTTCAAGCAAGTTGCAGCAGGAGATATTACCGTGAATGTAGCAGGAACTATTTTCTGTAACGGTACTTCGCTTACCACATCTTATTTTTATGGTATTTACCAAGCTAACGGGAAATTTGTATTGAATGCAAATGCGATGAACATTTCCAACGGGTCTACTTTCGGAATTTATAATGGTGATGGCAATGGGCAATTCAATATTACTTCAAGTATTGTTCAAAGTGGCGGGGATTTCAGAGGAGTGTATAATCTTGCAACCTTTACAGCGGGTGTTACTTCTTTCCAAGTCGGTAGTTTTAATTTCACCGGTGGTACCTTCAATGCAAATTATGCTCACAATCCTTCAGCACAAACTGTCAATTTTTTTATTACCGGAGATCTTACTATTAATTATTCTGCGGCTTCCAATCTTTTCGCAATTACTCGCTTGGCGTCATTGAGTGGTATACCCAGTACCCATGTGTTGAACATGACCGTAGGGGGAAACATGACTATAGGCGGTGCTGCAGCAGGTGAATTTAATTCGAATAACAGTACAGGAATAGAAACGGTAGTGATAACCGGTAATCTTTCGGTTAGTAACGGTAACAATTATTTTAATGTAGTTCCCGCTTTTGGGAGCAATGGACATAATAGTACACTTACCGTAAATGGCAACCTTCTTGTTCCGGGAGGTAACACTTATTTTAGTGCGGAAACAGGTAATCTCTTATTCAATCTTGCTGGTAGTGCTACGATATCAGGAGGAACGCTTTCTGCTAAAGGACAAAGCGGAACGGGTACACTTAATTTCAATGGGACATTCACTCAGAGTGCAGGTACTTTTCTGCTTTTTAACAACGCCGCTGTTGCTGCAGCAACATCCGTTACCGCCACAGTGCTTGGTAATTTTTCACAAAGCGGAGGTGCCATCAATTTCAGTAATAACGCTGCTGCTACAGCAGTGAATAATCTCATCCTGAAAGGGGCAACGTATACCATTTCTGGTACTGGAAGTATGACACGTGCTGGAGCTGGAGTCGCTGCAACATTTGGAATGCTTTATTTCCAGAGAGCCGGTACCATTTCTTTTTCTCGGACTGCACCCCATAGCATCCAACAGGTGAAGCAGGAGAT
This sequence comes from Bacteroidia bacterium, assembly GCA_046160245.1. GTDB lineage: Bacteria > Bacteroidota > Bacteroidia > AKYH767-A > OLB10 > JAJTFW01. The sequence goes on along the minus strand of JBJXGU010000201.1, from coordinate 3,937 downwards.
CAGTTCCGCATGTACGGTTGATGTAGTGCTTGGTGATGTGCAAATCGCTTCACATGCTGCTCCCGCAGTCACTTATTTCACCGTTAGCGGAAATGCAGTTCTTGATCTTAGAAGTAGTCAGGTATTCTCCAATGCACTTGCTGCTAATTCCGGTATAACGGTTGCGGATCTGGGAAGATTAAGAACCAGACATACCTCCGGTTTGTATAATAACTCAACTGTGGCAGCCTTAAATTCCACCGGAGCTTTGAATTATTTTCTGGGAGCAACCAGCATCGTTGAATATTACGGAACAGCTACTCAAATAATGACCGGGATTAATATTGGCATCGCTACTGCTAACCATCATAAATACGGTATCATAGAAATAAATCAAGTGACTCCACTGATTTGGGTTACACCTACCAACCTCCCAACTGCGACAGGGAATGTATTTGCCAGAACCGAGCTGCGTATGACTTCCGGAGAGTTAAACTTAGCGAACAATGCCGGGAATCCATTAACGGGTGGCCGTACCGTTACTGTTGAAAATACTAACGTTTCCGGCATCACTCGCACAACAGGATATATAAGAAGTGAAGTGAGAGATTTTAGCGGTGCGATCATCTGGATAATGAACAATACGACCGGGGCGCATGTAATACCTTTTGGCTACAATGCTGCCAACTACATTCCTGTTACCTATGACCTAACACTTGGTAATGCAGGAATAATAAATTTTGCAACTTACAATACACCTTCCACAAATCTTCCTTGGCCACCTGCAGTAACTAATCTTAATAGTTTAATAGGATTAGCACCTGATAACCGTGATGCCACTTCCGACAGGTTTTGGCTGGTTTCAGCAACAGGTACCCCAACGATAGCAAGTCTCACGTTAAATTATCAAGCTTCTGAACTCCCAATATTACCTTACAATGTGCCTGCGCAAATGAGGGCGCAGCATTACGACTTATCAGTAAATAAATGGCAGCCTTCATTGCCGGGGCAGTCCGCAATTGCTTATGCGGTTACTATACCTAATATAACCAGTCAAAGAGTATGGACATTAAGCAACAGTGCTGCACCTTTACCAGTCACCTGGGTGATGTTCAACGTGGAAGAAGAAGCGTATCACGCGAAATTGTATTGGTCTACAGCCAGTGAACAGTTTAACGACTTTTTCACGGTTGAAAGATCTACGGATCTTCTCAATGTAGAAGCGATTGGAAAGGTTGCGGGTTCATTTTTCAGTCAGGATTTGAAGGAGTATTCTTTCACAGATAAAAATCCGATAAAAGGGATCTCTTGGTACCGTATCCGTCAAACAGATTTAAACGGCGAATCGTCTACCACGCAATGGGAGCAAGCACGTTTCAGCACGAAAAATGATGTAGTGAATGTTTATCCGAATCCGGCAAATAATTTTTTATACCTAGCAACTGATGAAAAAGAAGTCTCTGTTCGGATTATAGATGCTTCCGGTAGATTGGTATGGAATAAATCTTTCATGGGAAGAAACGAACCTTTCCAGATTGATGTTTCCGCTTTTGAAAAAGGGATTTACGAAGTGATGGTATTGGATGAAGAAAAAATTAAATCCAGTAAAGTAATGATTGAGTAAATATTCGCCAGCGAAGAGTTTAATGTTTCTCCTGACACAACTCTACCAAAACTCCATTCGTACTTTTCGGATGTAAAAAACAAATCAGTTTATTATCCGCTCCAACTTTTGGTTCTTTGTTTAATAAAATAAATCCTTCGCCTTCCAATCTTTTCATCTCCGCTAAAATATCATCCACATCAATGGCGATGTGATGCATCCCTTCTCCTTTTTTATCAATGAATTTAGCAATCGGACTATCAGGTGTTGTAGCTTCTAATAATTCAATCTTATTCGGACCCACTTGAAAAAAGGAAGTTTTTACTCCTTCCGATTCTACCTCTTCAATTTTATAATGTGGAACATTAAATAGTTTTTTGAAAAGTTCATTCGATTCAGAAAGTGACTTCACTGCAATGCCGATATGCTCAATTTTATTCATGAGGCAAATTTAATGTTTTATTTAATGTAAGATGATGAAAATATTCTCTGAAGTCTTATGGAAAAAAGTTAAACTGTATAGATTATTATGGAAGTTGTGAGTTTTATTTCATGAATAGGCTAGCCGCCTTGATATCCGAAACTTTAGTGAAGGATATTTTTATCCGTGTCATCCTGCCGAAGCTCTGGCGGAGGCAGGTTCAATGATGGTTTCTTCTCAACGTATGTATATGAAATTTGCGGAGTGTCTGATTTTAGAGCATCATCGTCTTTCTCATTGTGAAGTTTTGCGTTTTTCAACTCGCCTCCCGACATTGGAGGTTCATTCGTTTGCTCATTTTCAATTTTATTCATCTTCAAATTTTCAAATTGATCCATCTTCAAATTATCACCCATTTTCAAATCTTCAAATTGATCCACTTTCAAATTATCACCCATCTTCAAACTTGCCTCACCTGAAAGGAGATCAATTTCATTCCCCTCTTCATCATAAATTTTATTATCCTCGATCTCATCTTCCCACACAAACTTCGGCCTTTGTGGTCCTTCTTTCCGATACAACCACGATAATAACAATCCCGCCAATCCACCAAACAAATGCCCTTCCCAACTCGTTTCTTTAAACCATGGAAAAATTCCCCAAATCATACTTCCATAGAGGAAGACGATAATCATACTCACCGCTAGCATGCTTCTCCACTTCCTCCAGATCCCACTAAAAAAAATAAAAGAAGCTAATCCATATACCAATCCGCTGGCACCAATATGAAAGGATGGTCGACCACCAATCCAAAGCCACGCTCCTCCTATAAGCCATAAAAAGAAAAACACTTTGCCCGCCATATCCTTGTAGAAATAGTTTAACATTCCCATTAGTACAAATAACGGTACCGCATTAGAGAAAAGATGATCATAGTCTTTATGTATTAACGGAAAAGTTAAAATACCCGTGATTGCATCTAAAGAACGCGGGAAAACACCATAGGTCGAAAAGCTTACCTGTTGTGAAACTTCATAATACTTAATCAGACTTATAATTCCAATGAAGATCGTCCCCGGAATGAAACTGCTAATTATATTTTTTACCTCAGGCTTCATGCTGCAAATCTATAAAAACAATTCCCGGATCTGTGTAAGAATGGTTACGATCCGGGAATTATTCTTGTTTATTGGCTTATTTAGATCACTCTAGTTTAATAATTTTTTCAGTGTGGATTCTTTTTCCGTCTCGAATACTGATTATATAAACACCAGCTTTTAGGTTTTCTCCAAGCGTAATGACGTTTGAAGTTGAAGCATATTTTACATTCGAAATTAATTCACCCGCAATTGTGAAAATACTGATGATTGGATGTTTAACGTTTGCCATCTTTAAATCGATTGTGCACGTTGTAACAAATGGATTGGGTGTGATTTTTACTCCTGTAATCTGTTCTTGATTTTCAATCCCGCTGATTGCAGATAAATTAAAGCAACTATCAAAAAATAATTGCACTACATCGGATGCAGCTTGTAATTCTGATACAGAAGGCAGCGGATTACCTGAAGTGTTCGTTCTTGCCCATACTACGGCATTAGTCATATAACAAACTTCACCGGGCTGCATGGTAAAAGGGCCGGAACTTACAATGAAACGAACGTCAGTTGGAGAAATTCCCGAGTTCCCCATGTTCCAGGGAATAGTAAACAATGGGTTGGTGTTGTTTGGGTACATAAATGTAGTCGTAATATTGGTAGCGCCGGGCCCTGAACCTCTTCCATTTCCTCCATAGGTTACAGGAACACCATCAAGCCAAATTGATCTCAGATACTCAAAATAGTCATCAGTGACATTTGGATTTCCTAATGGTGATGCGTTTATATTATCGTAATACATATAGGAGGACATGAGGCAAACTTCACCCAATTCATCAG
>JBJXGU010000200.1:0-4144 GCA_046160245.1 Bacteroidia bacterium | reverse complement strand
AATCACCACTTCTTTTCGTTGGGCGATTCGGTAAGATGATCGATTAAAGAGGTGATCATCGACAAAACAATACTGAATAGCATGGCTACCCAAAATCCATCTACATTAAACCCATCTTTCATAACGTAAGAAGTTACTAAGATAATGGTGGCATTAATCACCAATAAAAACAATCCTAAGGTCACCAACGTGATGGGAAAAGTAAGAAAGATTAAGATGGGCTTCACATACACATTCATCAAGACCAATAGCGTAGAAACAACGATTGCCATCGGTAAATTCTTTACCTCAACACCAGGCATTAAACTGGCGATTACAAATACGGCTAAAGCAGTAGAAGCTATTTTTATTAAAAAATTCATAATGTTTGGAGTGTAAAATTAGCCTTTATTTTATAATTTTACAAGATGCTATCATTTATCCTCTCCCTCCTCCTGGTATTGAATCCTGCAGGGGCCGTTTATCAGTATTCTGTAAAAGATATTAAAGGTAAAACCATCGATTTACAGCAATTTAAAGGCAAGAAGATTCTCTTCGTAAATGTTGCTTCTGAATGTGGCTATACCAAGCAGTACGAAGGGTTGCAAACCTTATCGGAGCGTTATAAGAAGACGTTAGTGGTGATTGGTGTTCCTGCTAATAACTTTGGTGGACAAGAACCTGGAACTAACGAAGAGATCATAGCTTTTTGCTCTAAAACGTATCAAGTTACATTCCCCATAACTTCAAAAGTATCTGTAAAAGGTGAAAATATAGATCCTCTGTTTAGTTGGCTAACCGAACAAGCGAATCCTGATTTTACTGGCGATATTAAATGGAACTTTGAAAAATTCCTGGTAGATGAAAACGGAAAATTAATTCGTCGTTTTCGTTCCAAAGTAAAGCCGTTGGATGAAGAGCTCATCAACGCTCTTTAAGGTAAATTTCGAATAGAATTAGGAGTTATTGGTAATTAATAATCGCACTCCTTTTCCGTGTAAACTTACGATTTCAATATTGGGATCTTTCTTTAAATATTTCCTCAGTTTCGTAATAAATACATCCATACTTCTTCCATTGAAGTAAGTGTCTTCGCCCCAAATTAACTTTAATGCTTTGGATCGGGGTAAAAGATCGTTTTCATGTATACAAAGTAATCGCAATAACTCGGCTTCCTTGGGTGACAATGACTCACTTTCGTTTTCAGAGGAAATAGTTCTTAACTTATAATCGAACAGATAAATTCCAATGTTAAAATGGTCTCTGCCTTCCAGTGCTGAGTGTCCCATCGATCGCTTTAAGACAGTTTGCATCTTGTAGAGGAGCACATCGGTATCAAAAGGTTTGGTAAGAAAATCGTCCGCTCCTACTCTATAGCCGGTAATCATATCTTCCTTCATGCCTTTGGCGGTAAGGAAAAAAAGTGGGGTTAATTTATCGACTTCTCGAATCTGCTTCGCCAATGAAAAGCCATCCAGCTTTGGCATCATTACATCCAAAATGATTAAGTCATAACCACCTTTCGAATACGCATCGAATCCGGCGACCCCATCACGAGCTAATGTAACATGGTAATCATTTAACTCCAGATAATTTTTCAATACACTTCCGAAATTCAGATCGTCTTCAACTAATAATATTTTTGCTTTCATGCTTTTTCATTTTCTAAGATGGGTAAACGAACCATAAAAGTACTTCCCTTACCTAATTCACTTTGTACTTCTATTTGACCGTTGTGCATATCCACAATAGCTTTTACATAACTCAATCCTAATCCAAATCCTTTTACATCGTGAATATTACCTGAGGTAGCTCTGAAAAAAGTTTCAAAAACTCTTTTAGTAACTTCTTTACTCATACCAATACCTTTATCGTGAATGGCGATGGTTACTTTAGAGGGATCAGAATACACATGTACTCGAATCGCAGGAGCTTCATTGCTGTATTTATTGGCATTATCAAGCAGGTTGATGAATACATTCATGATGTGATTAGCATCCGCATAAATTTGAACATCGTTCCCCTCCCAATCAATGGTTATATGACCTTCCCTTTGTTGAACAGGAAGCTGCATACTAGCAGCGGCGGATTCGATTACTTCTTTTAGCCCAATATTTTCTTTGTTGATTTTTATCTCCCCTTTATCAATTTGCGCCATTTGTAAAACGGTTTCCACCTGACGTAACATTCTTTCATTTTCATCCTTAATGATTCCAGTGTAAAAGTCCAATTTATCGGGAGATTGACTAACCCGAGGATCTTGAATGGATTCATTCGCGATAGCAATGGTTGCAATTGGCGTTTTAAACTCATGCGTCATGTTATTAATAAAATCATTTTTAATGATCGCTAACTTTTTTTGCTGCTGAATTACAAATAAAGTGTAGCCAAAACCTGTAATAATAATTCCAGTAAATAACAATGAAAACAAGAGCATCACAAACATACTACTCAAAATATATTTGAACTTGTTGTTAAAATCTAAGCATAATACTTCGTTCTTATTAATAATATCATTGGGGAAAAGAGAAAGCTGGTAGGGACTATTGATCAAACTCAAACTATCAGCTTTACTACTTAACAGCAGCGTTTTTGGTGTATTTTTCTGAAAAACTCCGTATTTATAATCCAACTCTAAATCATGATTCTTGATCTCAGCCATCACAATGGAATCCAAATTTCGCTGTGAAATACGATTAAAAATATTGCCTTGGGGATCGACAATTTGAAAAGTTAACTTTTGCATGATGGAATTCAACTTCTTCATTTTCGTCTTCATCCTTTTCTCTACCATCAAAATTTTTTGATCGATCAACTCTTCCCTCTCAGCAGCTATTGGATCCATTGGATTTAATTGATTTCTGGTACGATTAAAACTTAAATCAATAATTTCCCTTTGCTCAATATTTTTTTCAATTCGTATATCGATCGTTGAATCTAAATGCAAAAAGGGCATTTCTCCATCGGGATTCCACGACTTTTGTAGCAGCTTATCTTTTCCAAATTTTTTAGTGATGGCTTCATCAAGTTCCCTGGCTGGATTCGGTGGTCCAGGAGGAGGTGGTGGTGGCAAAGGTGGCTCCATAGCCACGGAGGAAATTATATGAAGCAAACTATCGTTGAGTCCAACAAAAGTAATGTTTGAATCTTCCAATGAAATAAAATTGTTTACGACCAAGCGACGATTCTCCATTTCTTCCACTTGCTCCACAATCTTATTCATGGCCATCATTACGGTGCCATCAAATTGCTTTGCCTTACTCTCAAAATCGTGTTTTATCCAATAAGCTTGCAGGAGAATTAGCCCCGCCAATGCAATACTCATCAAGATCACTATAAACTGGAATTTCCCTTTTTTCATTGACCTCAAATTTAGCGTATGTATTGGAAATAAAATACTCTTAACGATACATTAACGAGCATTAACGTGCTGTTAACCAAGAGACCTTTATTCATCCACTAGGTTTGCATGAAACTAATACTAAACAAACATGAGAACAAAAACGATATTACTTATCTGCTTCAGCATTATTGCTGGAGCACTGTTGGCTCAAACTACGGAGAAGAAGCCAACAGAAAACAACAAAGTTAAAATTCATATTGAAAAGGTGGTGAACGGAAAAAAGACAGTGATAGATACTACATTTTCTTCGACTGAAGACATGGCCTACAAAACTTTTATGGACGATCATGAAATGAAAGTGGAAGTGGTAGAAGGAAATGAAAAAGATGGAAAAAAAATAAAGAAAGAGGTTATTGTAAAAGTGGATGATAAGAAAGGCAACACAGAACGCAAAATGATTTTCATAAGTCCTGACGGGCCCATGCCTCCTGCTCCGCCGTCGACTCCGGAACTAGATGAAGCCATGAAATCATTTGACTTCACCTGGACCGACGAAGACGTAAAAGAGAAAATCAAGAAAATGGATAAAGAAATTAAAATTATCAAGATGGACGATTCCGATGAAATGCAATGGACTTCATCCGATATCGATAAATACCTCAACGATGACAGAACGAAGAAAAGATCGCGCAGAGGTAAAAATGTAAAAAAGAGAGTGATTATTATTGAAGAGTAGTAAAGCTGAAGAAAAAAAATCCCCTCCCAGAAGCGTTCACGCGCTTAGCGGCATCTGCTTCTGGGGAGGGGATTTTTGAATGTTGA
>JBJXGU010000199.1:0-6197 GCA_046160245.1 Bacteroidia bacterium | reverse complement strand
TAACGGTCGGGGCTTGAAGCAGTGCCCGCCTTTTGAGATTATAAAGATAATACGGGCGCGCAACAAAACAAATTATTTCCTTAATTAAGATTGCGCGCCCTCTGGAACCGAAGCGAAAGTTGTATGTATTTCAGAACATCTAGGCGGGCAATTGCTTCAAGCCCATGTTAGCGGGAGCACAAGAAGAGCAGAGATCCAGCCTTCAAACTTCACCGTGAAAAGGCACTCAAAAGAGAAGATTTTGTGTCAGAGTTTAGCCTTATTCGAAGCAAATGGTGCCGTAACTAAATTGTCTTGGAAATAAAATTTCAGTTTCAATGTAAACTTTTCAGCAAAGCAAAGAGTAGTATTTCGAGAACTTAAGGAAGGATTTCATTAGCGAACCGTTTTTTGCGTGAGAAAAATAAAATAGAAATTGTCAAACCGCCAACTAAACTTTCTATGCCCGAGAAACATTGCCGAAATAAATCTGTCACCAAGGCGTGGTTTACTTAAAGCGATTTTCTAACCAGAGAAAAATCTCTCAACTAAGCTCTTTAATGAGAAACTAAATAGCGCGAGTCTCACTTGTGTTTCCGCTAACGGTTTGCAGATTGGCGATGGGCGGGCTTTTCAGCACAAAAGTTAGTTCGGAGAACTGAACTTTCGGCTACCACAAAACTGTCAAGCGGAGACGAAACCCCGCCTATTGCCAATGTGCTGTTAGCAGCAGAGTTATCTTCCACGTAACATGACATATTTCGTTTTCTCATCGTCTGCATTTACAAATATTGCGTCATAGGTTTTTTCTTGATGAATTATTTGTCTGTAAAATACATTCCTATAATTATAGTCAAGTGATTCATATCTATGAAATGACATTTTTCCATGTGTTAAATCATCCCAGAATATATGTCCATCGCCTTGCACTTTGTCTTCACCAGGTTCTTTCCATGAAAAAGTAAAGTTTTTATTTTCGGAATATTTTAAAGTCATGAATGCGTCAATTGGATGGTCTTTTATTTTACCATTTATGATGTTCCAATGCTGCCAATCATAGTTGTCGGGTTTGCTTTCAAGAAAAGAAAATATCTTTTTATATTTGTTTCGTTTACGTTTATTAACAGCTAACTCGTATATATAAGCAGTCAGAAATGCGGTTATAATACTTAAAAGAAAATTTATCCAGTCTTTAAAAGTCCAAGTGTCTTCATCCGTTTTACTGCTATCTGTTTTGTTTTTTAACTCATATGATTTATTTATTTCCTCAATCATAGCTTTGGACAATTTAAGTCTAGATTTTGTTAATGTATCTATAGTTTCAAAATCCAAATCAAATTCAGGAAGCTTTATTCCGCCTTTCCTAATTAAAAGATTGTTTTGGAAATTCAATTCAAGTGTCTTGCCGACAATTGGAATCAAGTCATTTACTTCCTTTCCAAAATACAAAGAGGTCATTTGAATTTTTGCTGCAAAGAAATTTAGGTCTTTGTGATATTGAACCATAAGGTCACTTAAAGCCTTCACTTCTTCTGGCTGTGTGAAATATTTAGAAGCAGCAGTATTTATCTTTATTTCTTTTGCTTTGATTTCCAATTGTAGTAATTCTTTGGTCAGTTCATCAACAATCTGTAATCGCTGAGAATTTATCTTGTCGATACTCTCGACTTTATACCTTTTATTCCAATATTCCTGCTCGCTTGATAATTTGTCGTTTTGCAAAAAGTATTGAGTGGCTACTGTCAAAATAGCTGTCACAATTGCTGTAACTAAAATTGTCGTATAATTTCCTCTATTAGAATTCTCTTTCATGATATTGAATGGTTCTAAAACTTTGCTGCTAACGTTTTGCAGATTGGCGATGGGCGGGCTTTTCAGCACAAAAGCTTGTTCGGAGAACTGAACTTTCGGCTACCACAAAACTGTCAAACGGAGACGAAACCCCGCCTATTGCCAATGTGCTGTTATACGCAGCCAAGCTGTTCGTTCGGAGCACAACTGTTTGAGGTTCGCACAAAGTTTGCTTGATTTTCATACTCATTTCTTATTCGTTAAAACATAGCTTTATGTCCGTTTAGTAAAATAGTTTTTTCTCCGCTTGATATGTTTTTAATGCCGAAGTCAAAATAATAATAGCAATCGCAATCATTAGAAACTATTACAGTATCTATTTTGCCGTTCTTTCTTGTTCTGTATTCTTCTTGGATTTTTATTTCAAGTGCTAAAGTGTCGTTTTGCAGTTTACAAGTTGGTTGAAACTTTCCAATGCAGTTTTGCATTGAACCGAACTTTAAAATTAAGCTGTCGCCTGAATGAGTTGAAGAAATCAATTTATCTTTTCCTGTTACATTCGTTTTACAATCAGAATGCGAAAACGAAAATATTTCTGGGATTTTATTTAGCTGAACCGTTTGAGTGTCTGCGACAACATTACTATTCACCGCAGCTTTATCATTCTTGATAGGTTGATTACACGAATAAATTCCAAAAGCAAGTAAAACAAAAAGCGAAGTCCGTTTCATAGTTCAATCTTTTGAATTGTTAGTTTGTCCGCTTGTTTTGGTTGTTGAAAATCCTTGTCCAAGCAAAACATTTAGCTCTTTGATTTCACCGCTGCCAAAATTCACCTTGTCAATAATTAGTCGGTTGTAGCCAACAATTTGAAACACTATTGAATAAGTTCCTCTCTCTAAGTGACTTTTAAATTTTCCTTGTAGGTCAGCAGTTGTCTTAACTGTGTCTTGCTTTGAATTGATAAATGATACCGCTGCGAATGAAAGTGTATCAATGCTTGTTACTTTTTCTGAACTGTCTTTACCTGTTACACACCCACTGATAAATGCTATGGTCGTGTCAGCAATGCCAACAGTTTGAAGTAAAAGAACTTTACTTTCAATTGATGGCTTTTTCATAAACTCACCTGTCCCGCAAGTAACAGTCGTCTTTCTTGAGCAGTTTGCAAAAGCAATTGATAAAATAAGAAGTGACAATATTTGCTTGTTACGGTTCATGTTTGAAGTGTCGTTTGTGCCACTAATGTAAAGTTTATTTCTTGCACTGTCGGTTGATGTTAGTAGGGTGCCAATTGGTTGCGTATAACGTTCCGGGGCTTTGCGTTGGGCGGGACTCGGAGCGTGATTTCTATTTATTTGAGATATTAAAATTACCAATTAAGTTTTATGTACCCAAATGCCCGCCTGACGCAAAGGCGCTGTTAGCGGTAGTTTTTAATTCACGTTAAATGATTCTCTCTGCTCCTTGCATTTATGATAATTAAAATAATTTTTATTTCTACTTAGCCAACCCCTGTGAAAATCAATAAGAGTGTCACCTTGATTGATTGTATCGGAATCAGACAAATAATAATTTTGATTAAATTCGGATTTAATTTTAATAACCCTTACACTTATTGATTCAGATTCAGGAATTTTATAGTTTATAATTCCAGTAATATAATACCAATCCGAAGACTTTTTGCTCAATTTAGGTGCTCGATTAAAAAGTACATTGACAGTATCATTTATGTTCAATGAGTTGAAATAATATTTGGACATCCTTTGAGATTCAAGTTTTGCAATAAAATCCGGTAGACCTAAAGTGTAATTAGTTGGGTCGTGCATTGGCCAAAGCAATTTTGTTTGATAAATCTCAGCATCCCAATTGTAATCTTGTCCGTTTAAGTATTTATAATAGCAACTGAACATTATTCTAAGCATGGCCATAGGATGATAAATCCCATCGGAGATAAATTGTGAAATTATACCTTTAGGTTTTTCTGGTAATTCGTAACTAAGAATGTAGGGCCAAGGATAATTTTTTTTATTATATCTATACATACCCCAGTTTGTAGTAAAAAATCCACCAATTTCTTCACAGATTTCTATGACCGCGATTGAACTATCCTGATTTTTAAAATGTTGTTTAGCTATTGGGGATAAAATACTATCGAGGTTAGGAATAATGTTTTCGTAATTTTTAGGAACCATATACCTTACCTTCATGGGGTCAACCTTACTATATGGATAGTAATTACTGAAGTGAGTTGACGCACATCCCATCAATATAAGTAAAAGTGTTAAGGAAGATAATGCAATTTTATTCATACTATTCAATTAAAAATTACCGCTAACGTTCCGGGGCTTTGCGTTGGGCGGGACACGGAGCGTGATTTCTATTTACTTGAGATATTAAAATTACCAATTAAGTTTTACGTATCCAAATGCCCGCCTGACGCAAAGGACCTGTTAGCAGCTGGCGTTTCCTAGCTATTTGTAAGCCTACTAGTTCGTTATTTGTAATTATTCAAAATTTCATCTGTGTAAATTATTTTCGGAACCTCAAAGGGTTTTGCAATTCTATTTAATTTGTTTTCACCTGTAATTTTATACGATTCAACTTGGAAAGGATATAAATTATTGGAGTTGATTGAATCCTTTTCCCATAGCCAACATTTCTCCCAAAAACTTTCATCCTGTAAGTTATTACCATATTCTTTTAATTCTAATTCTCCTTTCTTCTCGCCATTTTGAACGACTCTCCACATTTTATGCTCCTTCATTTTATTAAAAAAATAGAATTCCAATATTAATAATGCTCTTTCTTTGTTGGGAGAACAACTTGCACTTTGATTCTCAAAAGGAAATAAGTTCCATATTTCGTTTATGTTGTCTCTAAAACCAATTAAGGCACTCATTGAATAAATGGTATCGGCTCCGGACGGGCAAATCCTATTAAGTTTTTTATCATTGCTATAGTTTTCAATAGAAGAAGCATTTTGTAATTTTTCACCGTACCAAACAATAATTTTTTTCTTTTCATCATCATAAAATACTCTTTCGATAAAATATTGAACATCTTTGTTTTCTAAATAGTACATTTTTGAATAATCTTCAAAAGTCCACCAGTTCGCTTTGCTCCACTCTTTAAGCGTTTGAATAATAAGAATGCTATCCATATTGTCAATAGGCTGAACAGGAACATTTTTATATGATTCTTTAGTATTGGTTATTTGCCAACCATTGCAACTCATTTGTAGAATACATAAAATCAATATTGAAAAGTTCTTTTTATTCATCGAAGTATTTCTATCAAATTTATATAATTATTTTAACGCTTGCTGCTAACGTTTTGCAGATTTGCGATGGGCGGGCTTTTCAGCACAAATGTTCATTCGGAGAACTGAACTTCCTGTAACCACAAAATTGTCTGCGGAGCACGAAACCCCGCCTATTGCAAATGTGCTGTTATGCGTTCGGCTTTTCATTTCTGTTAGGTAGTTTTAATCTAATTCTGTCGTGCATTTCGTTCTTTCTATTGTTGTTTCTTATAGTCGCTAAAACTTCCATTGCCTTGGTCAAATTCAATTCGTATTTGTCTTTATTAACTTTTTACTTCTCAAGGTCGCACAACATTAAATAAGTGTCTGTCCGCAAGATTTTATTTTCGTCATTTTCTGGCAAGTCAAGCGTTAATGCTTCATTAAAGAATTTTCTGCCCAAATCGTCTTTGTCATTGTAAAAAAGGAATGTCCCAAAGCCACGCAAGTTCATAAGTCGTATTGGCGGAGAAATTGATTTATCAACAGTCTTTTGCCAAAAATATTCTGCTTTGTCTTGGTCGCCAATTGTTGCATATGCGCCCGCTAAAATGTTACAGTCTATTTCGGTAGCAAGTTTGTCGTAACGCATAATTAAAAAGTCAGCATGAGCAATTAAAATACGTCTTTGAGAATTGTAATTACGTCTTAAAGTTATAGAAGCCTCAGAGTTATTGTCGATGTCCTTTGAAGACTTGAGTTTCGTTGTTTCAATGTTAATTTTTGAAATACTTTCTAAAGTGTCAGTCAAGGATTTTCTAATTGTTCGTTTCGTTTCTTTACTCTTTTGCACCAATGTCACAACCAATGAGATTAGTGAAAGTGTTAAGGCACCTACACTTATTGAAATTAGTATGTAGTCTTTTGTTTCCATTGTCGTGTTGTTGTCTTAAGCTGACGCATAACGGTCGGTGCTTGAAGCAGTGCCCGCCTTTTGAGATTATAAAGATAATACGGGCGCGCAACAAAACAAATTATTTCCTTTATAAAGATTGCGCGCCCTCTGGAACCGAAGCGAAAGTTGTATGTACTTCAGAACATTTAGGCGGGCAATTGCTTCAAGCACATGTTAGCGGAAGCACAAGAAGAGCAGAGAACCAGCCTTCAAACTTCACCGTGAAAA
>JBJXGU010000198.1:0-2665 GCA_046160245.1 Bacteroidia bacterium | reverse complement strand
CTTATTTCAATGAAATTTGTACCGTTCAATTAAAAGATGAATTTATTTTGGTTCTCTTGTTTGGTTTGAAATATTTTTTACATTTGGATGTAGAAATAATGGATATGAGTCGCTATTTGTTTTTAATAAAAATTGACGTGAAGATTCTTAATAGAATGTAGTAGGGCTGTTATTTCTTCAGCCCTTTTCTTATTGTGTGAATTCCTAAACCAAAAAGGTTATGCATACTATAAAACAGCTTACAGAAATGAAAAACGAACATGATCAATGGCAAGATCGCCTTCGTTTTTACAAAGATGAAATTTCACATTTTAACAATCACTTAGGTCGACTTTCTGTCTCGGGAAGTCCCAATGAAGTGATGGCATCCGTGGAGCATTTCCAAAATCAATTTATTCGACAGAAAGAAGTGCTGGATATTATTCGGCACGACTTTAAGCAGCACGAAAATTTGATTGAATCTATTGGAGATGGAAAAGCGCCAGAGCCAAATGATGGAATCCAAAAGATCCATAGTGTTCAGCGTGAAAAACTAGATCAATTCGAAAACATTTTTCATGATCTCCGCAATGAGTTCAATATGTTTTTGAATCGAGCGGAGTAACTTGATTTTAAATAATTGATCTAATTAGCAATTCTTGTTGTTCTCAAGGATGGAATATTAATATGTACTATTCCATCCTTGCAGAATTTGTATTCACAAAAATGATGCGAATTTATAGCATGATAAACATCGATATAGCCAGAGAAAGGATAACAAGTTCTTCTGCTATGAAAAGAAGTCGATTTTTATTGAGTGTATTCTCGTTGCTCATGATTAGCTTTTCTTAGAGAATACAATTTAAGTATTAAACAATGGATCCGCTGATGAAAAACTGTTTGAATCTTACAAGACTCTTACGTTTTGAAATTGTGTATATCAAGTTTGTTAGATTGGTTGAATTGATTGAAAAAATTCTTCTTCAAAGTTTGAATAGTAATTTTAAACCATATTAATTGGAAAGTTTAATTAGAGTTTGTCTTTTACCACAAAGACCACAGAGTTTTTCACAGAGGTCACAGTAGTTTTTTAGGAGATTGATAAGCAATAATTTTATATAATTCCTCCTTGTCTCACTTTATGATTCTGGTAGATAACTTTGAAAAATCCGATTTTGCTTTGCGGCTCTGCGCCTCTGCGAGAAAATTTAGCGACGAAATGATAGTTTATTTTGTCAGAATAAATTTATTTCTAAAGTTTAAAATTAAACTATGAAAGATGAGTTTGGTTAATTAGAAATTGTATTTTACCACAAAGACCACAGAGTTTTTCACAGAGGTCACAGAGGTTTTTAGGAGCTTGAAAGCAATAATTTTATATAATTTCTCAGTGAACTCTGTGTAGTTCTTTGTGTCCTCAGTGGTGAATGAAAGTCTGTAACAATTGAATGATTTTGTATTAAGAAGATCAACTTAAAATTTTAAGCAAGGATCGATTGTAAAGTTTAATTAGAACTTACTTACACTTGTCTTATATTTTGAAATCGTGGATGTCAAGTTTTGATGTGCAAAAATTGATCTCTTCTTCAATATGATTGGAGCAGACGATAATCGTTTTGTGCTTAGCGTATTGTTCTATTAATTCTTGATACCATGTATGACCATTTTTATCCAGATTGGATAAAGGCTCATCTAATAATAAAACCGGTGTGTTACTCAATATCGCCATCGATAATTTAAGTCGCTGTTTCATCCCCGATGAAAAGTGTTTAATGGCTTTGTTGCTGCTGTTTCCTAATTGCATGATATCAATGACCTCGGAAATTGATAGTTTATTTTGAAAAGGTTTAAAGGAGCCGTAGAAAGAAAGTAATTCTTGAATGTTATATTCTTCAGGTAAATCGATGTAAGGTGCTGCGTACGCAATTTGATGATACCACTGGTCAATGGCAATGGAATTTCCATCTAAAGAAAACTGAATGGATCCTTCAGTTAAGGATTGAAATCCGGAAATGATTTGTAGTAATGTCGATTTCCCAGAACCATTTAATCCCGTGATTGCTAGTTTTTCGGCGCCTTGGATGTGTAGTTCCAAATTTCGAAAGACCCATTGCTTTTGAAATTTTTTACCTGCCGATTGAAGTTGAATCTGGATCAAGGCAGAATGATTATTCGGCTTTTTGAAAACTACTCAGCGGACCTCTGATAATTCCTTTCTCTGATGATTTAACAAAATCGATAATTAAATCGCGATGGGCTGATGATTCAAATTCATCTTCAACCATGTTTATCGCTTTTGAAATCGTATAGCCACGTTGAAAAATGGTGCGATAGATGTTTTGAATTTCTTCGATATGTTCTTTACTGAATCCGCGTCGCATTAATCCAACAGAATTAATTCCCGCATAGCTTAGCGGCTCTCTGGCTGCTTTCACAAAGGGAGGAACATTTTTTCGAACTCCTGTTTGTCCACCTATAAAACTATGCGCTCCAATATGCATGAATTGTGAAACCCCAACGTATCCTTCTAAAATAGCCCAGTCGTTAATGGTAACATGTCCAGCAAGATTAACTGAATTGGCAAGTATCACATGATTCCCAATGATGCAATCGTGTGCAATATGCACGTAAGCCATCAATAAACAATTCTGACCCACTTCCGATCTACCCATAGCTGAAGTCCCTC
>JBJXGU010000197.1:0-3388 GCA_046160245.1 Bacteroidia bacterium | reverse complement strand
ATCGTTGAGGGCACTACGGTTAATACTAAATACGGTGTTATAAAAACCGATCACGTTTTATTCATTGCGGCAGGGGCGTTTCATGTTTCTAAACCGTCAGACCTTATTCCAGAGTTGCAAGGACGGTTTCCAATTCGAGTGGAGCTTACTAATCTTACAAAAGATGATTTTATAAGGATATTGAAAGAGCCGAAGAATGCGCTAACAAAGCAATATTGTTCGTTGTTTGAGGCGGAAGGAGTTGAAATCACTTTTGCAGACGATGCTATTGATGAAATTGCCCAAACTGCTTTTGCTATAAACGCTGATCTGGAAAACATTGGCGCACGAAGGCTTCATACGGTAATGAGCAAACTGCTTAATGAATTTCTTTTTGATGTGCCCGATAAAATCGAGGCGAACGCCAAGATTCACATTACGAAAGCAATGGTGTATGAAAAGTTAAGCACCCTCGCCAAGAATCGTGACCTGAGTGAGTATATTTTATAACCGGGCAATTAATTTGACGTGGAAGAACTGGAGTTATGATAGTGGGACGACTCGTATTACTTATTCTTGTTATATGTTTATTTTTTCAGAACGGTTTTGGCCAATCAGATTCTGTCAGACATAAATATGTTGAACCTTTTTCCGACTATTTTTTCTTAGGGCCTGTTCTTAAGAAAAGAAACATGTCCTACGATATTTCCAGCATTCAGGACGAAACCAAAAGCCTAACCTTTAAGCCTAATACCTCTTATACTTTTGGACTTTCTTTAAATATTTTTGAAGTCGGGATAGAAGCCTCATTGTCTGTTCCGATAAATGTCAAGAACCAAGAGCGGTTTGGAACCAGTACTGCCGCTGATTTTAGAATCAATAGTATTTCAAAAAAATGGATGCTGGAAGCGTATCATCAAAAGTACTCAGGTTTTTATTTTTCTAATCCTAATTTGGTTTTACCTCCTGATCAACCCTACCCACACCGGGATGATTTACAGACTCGGAATTTAGGAATTGGTTTTTCATATATATTTAATGATGATGAATTTTCAATGCGATCAGCTTATACCTTTACTGAACGTCAACGAATTAGTCGAGGCTCGTTTATATTGAGTTCAATTATTTCTTCCTTTGATCTCATTGGTGATTCTGCTTTGATTAAACAAAGTGAGCGAGCCAATTTTGGTGCGGGCTCTTCGGCCTACCAAATGAAATTTACTTCTTTGGGAATTGGCCCAGGCTACAGTTATAATCTGGTGTATCGGAATTTTTTCCTTAACCTTACTTTAATAGTTGGTCCTGCTCATTACTGGATACGTTACGCTCAAGAAGATGAGCCAATACGACACGACATCCTCATAAGTACCTTCCAATCGGCAAGGATAGGACTAGGCTACAACGGAGATCGTTTTTTTGGCGGAATAAGTTATTTAAGCCAAACACGGAATTTAAGATTTGAGCAAGTAGATTTTTCAAATGAAATCACCACATTCCGATTGATGGTGGGTTATCGTTTCAAAGAGATAGGTATTTTGAAAGTGCGCGCCAAGGATTTTGCTCCCATTAGACGGAAATGATCAGCTTATTTTATTTTTTGGAAAATCAAAGAACATCATCTCGCCACTTCCAAATGTTGTTTCATTCCAGTGTTTAACTATGACCTTACAGCCTATTACACCGCAGGTAGGAATGTTATCTATTGTTTGACAAAGAAAGGAATTGGCAAATTCAGTTAACCCTGGATTATGTCCAAAAATAAAGACTGATTCTTCAATGTCATTCAAGTCTTCAATTTCCTGAACCACCTTTAAGAGTTGATCTTGGTTGGCATGATAAAGCCGTTTGTCTGTTTTGATCTTTTCGTCAGGATATCCCAATATTTTGGCAATGATTCTACATGTTTCAAATGCTCGCTTGGCCGGGCTAGTTAACATTACATCAGGGAAGATATTTTTTTCTTTCAGACGTTTTCCTATGCGCGGAGCATCCTTTTTTCCTCGTTCATTTAGTGGCCGTTCTACGTCATTCAGATCCAGGTCATCCCAACTTGATTTTGCATGACGAATTAGATATAATGTTTTCATCTGAACGGCCTATTAAAAATGCGAGAAATCCAAGTGAAATCAAATTTGGACATCGATAATTTGCACATCATCTTTGTTGTTGATGGAAAAGAAACCTCTTCGTAAGCGTATTAAATACAGCTTCTTATATTATTTTGTCAGGTTCCTCATATTTGTGGCTAATGTGTTGCCTCGCACATGGTGGTTATCTTTTTGTGGAGTGCTTGGAGGTATAGCATATCACTTCGTTCGTGATGCACGCGAAAAAACCATTATTCATCTTGGCCTTGCCTACAGTCGTGAGAAAACAATGAAAGAAGTAATTGCTTTAAGCAAACATACTTTTCGAATGTTGGGGAAGAATGCTGGAGAAATCTTTCGTGCCATGAAAGTTAAAACACTTGCTGATCTCGATAAAATTTTGGTTACTCATGGGATTGAGAATTTTGAAACGGCCACAGCAAAAGGGAAGGGAGTAATTTTCCTGACGTGTCATTTGGGTGCTTTTGATTTGCAGATTACCAACATGTCGTTGCGAGGATTGAAACCGAATATCATTGGCACAACCTTAAAAGACGAACGGTTGAATGATATGCTTGTTCAATATCGGAATGCGCATGGGGCAATTGCTATTGCGCGAGGCAAGGAAACACTAAGGCTTATCAAGGCCTTGAAGACAGGTGGGTCTATCGCTATTTTAATTGATCAGGATACTAATGTGAAAAGTTGCTTCGTTGATTTTTTTGGAATGAAGGCGTCCACACCCGTGGGAGCGGCTATTCTGGCGTTGAAGACAGGAGCAGCTGTTGTGCCTACTTATATTTATCTGGCGGAAGATGGATTACAACATATGCACGTACTTCCTGAAATTCCATTGGTGAATACTGGTGATGAGGAGAAAGATGTTGTAACCAACACACAGAATTATACCCGGTTCATTGAAGAGCAGATAAGGAGGTATCCAACTCAATGGGTTTGGATGCATGAACGCTGGAAGACGAGGCCGTTGGCATAGCGTGTAAAGTTTTAAGGTGATTATGCCTTGAAGGAACAATCCATTGTATATTGAAAAAATTCCTTTCTTTGTAGGAACCTAAACCTCACAATATGCCGCTTTTACAAGAAATGGAACAGCAAGGTCTTGTCTTGTTCAAATACCGTGGAGTCCTTCCTGTAATAATCATTCTCGCTGGCCTCGGTGTGTACATTAATACAAAGGTGTCAGCGAATGAGATCACCTTTATGAGTGAACAGAATTATGAGTTCGTCTGTTTGGCTGTGGCTTTATTAGGTGGTTTTATACGGGCATACGCAGTTGGGTACACACCCTATAATACATCTGG
>JBJXGU010000196.1:0-13314 GCA_046160245.1 Bacteroidia bacterium | reverse complement strand
ACTTTCCCAGCTGACCATATGCTTCAGCCAACTCAAACGAAAACGGATACGCCCCTTTCAAAAGTTTCCTGCCTTGCAAATAGGTGGTAACTGCATAATCAAACATCTGATTTTTGGTAAATGCATTCCCTAACAAATTCACTTGATTAATATCGGGTTTCAAATTACTGATTGCTTCTTCATACACTTTCTTAGCATCATTATGCTTTTCCTCCAAATCATAAAGCAATCCTAAGTCGAGGCGAATAGAGGGGTCTTGCGGAAATTTTTTCTGATGTTTTCGAATTAATTTTTCTGCTTTATCAAAATCTTTCAAAGCCATCAAACATTTTGAATAACCGGAGTACGCTGCAAACGCATCTTGGTCATAAAATTTTTCAAAATACACAACCGCCTTATCAAACTCACCCGTACTAAAATATTGATTGGCTAATTCAGCATTCGATTGTCCGGGTTGCGCAAATAAACCTTGCGAACCAAGTGCAATAAACAGAAATAAAAATACGAGTCCTTTTTTCATTTAATAATCTCAAATCCTGTATACGGAATTAAAGCGGCAGGGATACGAATTCCGTCCTTACTTTGATTATTTTCTAATAAGGATGCCACGATACGAGGTAACGCTAATGCAGAGCCATTTAGTGTATGAGCCAAAACCGGCTTTTCATTTCCTTCACGAAAACGCAATTTTAATCGATTGGCTTGGAAAGACTCAAAATTAGACACGGAACTCACCTCCAACCATCTTTTTTGCGCTCCACTCCATACTTCCATGTCATAAGTCAATGCCGAAGCAAAACTCATATCACCCCCGCATAATTTTAATGTGCGGTATGGAAGCTCTAGCAAATCCAATAAACTACAAACATAGTTTCGCATCTCTTCCAGAATTTTGTAACTTGAATCAGGATGTGCAATTTGAACAATCTCCACTTTATCGAATTGATGCAAACGATTCAATCCACGAACATGCGCGCCGTACGATCCTGCTTCTCTGCGAAAACAAGGTGTGTAAGCCGTGCACTTAATGGGCATCTCTTCTGCTTTCACAATGGTATCACGAAAAATATTAGTTACGGGAACTTCTGCTGTAGGAATTAAATATAAATTATCAGCAGTCACGTGATACATCTGCCCTTCTTTATCGGGAAGTTGTCCGGTACCAAAACCAGATTCTTCATTGATTAAAATGGGTGGTTGAATTTCATAATAGCCCGCCTTCGTAGCTTGATCGAGAAAGAAATTTATCAATGCTCTTTGCAATTTTGCTCCCTGCCCTTTGTAAACTGGAAATCCAGCACCTGCAATTTTATTACCTAATTCAAAATCGATAATATCATACTTCGCAGTTAATTCCCAATGTGGCAATGCATCGTCGTCGAGCTCCGGCATATTTTTCTCATTCAAGAAAACGACTTCATTCTCTTCGGGTGTTTTACCAGGAGGAACAGATGGAGATGGAATATTCGGAAGAACGACTAATGCATTTTTCAAATCATCCTCGAGTTTAGCCAATTTCTCCTCGTGCCCTTTTGCTAATTCCTTGATGGCCGTACTGCGATTACGCATATCATCCGCTTCCGCTTTCTTTCCCGACTTAAACAATTCGCCAATCTGCTTTGCCAAGGTATTCTGCTCCGACAAAAGCATTTCTACTTCTGTTTGAGCCTTTCTTTTCTCTTGGTCAAGGGCAATAATTTCTTCAATAGCTGCTGTTGCATCTATATTTTTAATGGCTAATCTGCTGATTACATCCTGCTTGTTTTCACGGATATACGCTAACTGAATCATAAACTTTTTCGAATGAAGTGCAAATGTAGCCGTTTTTCATCGTTCTTATCACCTAATTTTGGCGGATGAACTCAGAAATTATTCAATCAAGTGATTTCTTAAAAAAATTTGCTTCCCCTCAGGGTGCCATCGGAATAATTATGGGTACTGGCTTACATCAACTGGCTAAATCCATCAAGATCAGAGAGGCTATTGATTATTCCAAGATCCCCCATTTTCCAACGAGTACTGTAGAGTCACATAAGGGTCAGCTCCTTTTCGGGACCATTGAAGGCAAAGAAGTGATTGCCATGCAAGGACGATTTCATTTTTATGAAGGTTACTCCATGCAACAAATCACTCTCCCTGTGCGAGTTATGAAGCAATTGGGAGTAAACACTTTGTTGGTATCCAATGCTGCTGGAGCTTTAAACCCATCTTACCAAAAAGGAGAATTGATGCTCATTGAAGACCATATTCACCTTCAAAGCAGTAATCCTCTTATTGGGAAAAATGACGGAGAGATGGGTCCACGGTTTCCAGATATGAGTGCCCCTTATGATGCACTTCTAAGAGCAGAAATCAAGAAGATTGCCGTAGAAAATTCCATTCGAATGCAAGAGGGCGTTTACGTTTCCGTAAATGGACCGATGTTAGAAACAAGAGCAGAGTATCGATACTTGAGAACGATGGGTGCCGATGCTGTGGGCATGAGTACAACACCTGAAATTATTGTTGCTCGACACATGAATATGCGATGTGTAGGTATCTCTGTGTTGACGGATGTATGTGATCCCGATCATTTGTCACCGGTTACATTAGAAGAAATAATTGCCATTGCTGAAAGTGCTGATCCCATCTTGAGTAAAATTGTAAGTCGATTAATTGCAATATTATGAACGAATATTTCAAGAGCTGCGCTATCCTCTTTTTCACTGGAATAAAAACAGGGATTCATCCTTCTTTAGTGTTCAATGAATCTACACAACTTTCAATTCAAAAATTAATTTCTCTTCACAATTTAAATTTTGAAATTTTACAGGCTGATGGAATTCAAGTTGCCAATGATTGGCCGAATAGTAACATTCATTCAACAGCCATTGAAAAATATTTATGCGCTGCCTATTCAA
Organism: Bacteroidia bacterium; assembly: GCA_046160245.1. Lineage (GTDB taxonomy): Bacteria > Bacteroidota > Bacteroidia > AKYH767-A > OLB10 > JAJTFW01. Next base: position 10,414 of record JBJXGU010000196.1, on the reverse strand, counting down.
AAAAATTCAACGAAGGATTTAGAAAAGTAATTGGAATTTTTTCGTTGCCAACGCTGCTCACCCCAAAACACATTGAAGAAGCGATGCTAAGCATTCGACCTTTGGATTTTTGTGTAGGTCCGGATACTCATGGAGGAATTTATTTATTGGGTATGAATACTTACGAAGAAAAATTAATTCTTCACCAACCATGGCTAGGCTCAACCCTCAGTAAATCAATCATTCGTGAAATCGGAAATCAAAAAAAAATAACTTATAAATTACCTGCGCTCGGAATCTAGTTCATTAATAGAGTGAAAATAGATTTCTTTGCACTATAATTCAATCAAGAAAAGATGTTAACCTTGCTCCAACAATTTGAAGATAAGAAGCCTGAAATAATTTACGAGTGGAATGATCCACAATCAGAAGCCTGCGGATGGATCGTTATCAATTCATTAAGAGGCGGGGCAGCTGGTGGCGGAACTCGCATGCGAAAAGGATTAGATCGACGGGAAGTAGAATCATTAGCAAAAACCATGGAAATTAAATTCACAGTTGCAGGTCCGCCCATTGGAGGAGCAAAATCTGGAATTAATTTCGATCCACGTGATCCACGCAAAGAAGAAGTATTGAAACGTTGGTTCAAAGCAGCTATGCCTTTACTAAAAAATTATTACGGTACAGGCGGTGATCTTTTTGTAGATGAAATTCACGAAGTAATTCCGATTACGGCTGAGCTTGGTTTATTACATCCACAAGAAGGTGTGGTAAATGGACATTTCAAAAGTGAAGGAACAGAACGATCAGAAAGAATTCAAAAACTTCAACTAGGAGTAAGTTTAATGGTGGATGATCCTCGTTATGTTCCAGCAGGTTCATCGTATACCATCGCTGATATGATTACGGGATATGGAGTTGCTCAATCTGTAATTCATTTTTATCAATTACAGGGAGATGGGATCAAAGGAAAAAAAGTAGTGGTACAAGGATGGGGAAATGTAGGTGCAGCAGCAGGGTTTTATCTCTCGCAAGCTGGTGGATTACTCACAGGAATTGTAGATCGAAGTGGTGGTGTATTAAATGAAAATGGATTTTCACATGATGAAGTCATCAGCCTTTTTCATTCACGCACAAAAAATATGTTTGAAGGATTTACGAAAGTAGATGACATACAAGAATCATTTTGGAAACAAAAAGCGGATGTATTTATTCCTGCCGCAGCATCTCGTTTAGTGACTCTTGATCAAGCTAGCGAATTGTATGATGGCGGATTGAAAGTAATTGCATGCGGTGCGAATGTTCCTTTTGCAGATACTGAAATTTTCTTCGGACCCATTAGTCGATTTGCAGATCATCATATGAGTGTGATCCCTGATTTTATTTCCAACTGTGGAATGGCAAGAGTGTTTGCTTACTTAATGAGCAATCCCAAAGAAGTAACTGCTGAAGGAATTTTTACCGACGTGGCTAAAACCATTCATCAAGCTCTGGATAATATTTACAAAATCAATCAAGGTAAAAAAGATATAACGGCTAGCGGATACGAAATTGCATTGAAGCAATTATTATAAATTTGAATTTAGTAAGATGGAAGAAAATTGGTTAAATCAGGTATATTTTGAGAATGATGTTCGCAGCTACCTGTTGTTTTTCACCATCATTCTTTCGGGAATTATTTTAAAAAGATTTGTTTCTTTTCACTTATCTGGACTTTTTTACCGCGCCATAAAAAAACGTGTAGCTGGAGTAGATGTAAAAATGCTTCGCCATTTATTGCGCAAGCCATTTGGGTTATTTGTTGTATTACTGAGCGCCTACCTTGCTTGCAAACAGCTCCACTATCCAGAAAGCTGGCATCTTCCTTCAGAAGAAAAATTTGGAATACGACTCATTATCTGGAGATCATTTCAATTGTCCCTTTTCATATCGATCACATGGATCGTGTTACGGTGTATCGATTTCTTTGGGATGGTCTTGGCCCATCGTGTAGGAATCGATGATTCCAAAAACGATAACAAATTAATTCCATTCATTCGTGAAGCAATCAAAATAGTGGTAATTATTTTGAGTTTCTTTATCATCCTCGGGACCATCTTTGAGGTGAATGTTGCCTCCCTCATTGCCGGATTGGGTATTGGTGGATTAGCTTTTGCACTTGCAGCAAAAGAAAGTATTGAAAATTTATTGGCATCCTTCACCATCTTTTTAGACAAACCATTTTCTACGGGTGATCTAGTAAAAGTAGGAACTGTTAAAGGATCCGTAGAAAAAATAGGATTTAGAAGTACGCAAATCAGAACCCTCGACCGAACCATCTTTTCCATTCCCAACAAAAAAATGATTGATTCGGATGTAGAGAATGTAAGTCAGCGTAACATGATTCGCGCTAATTTCACAATTCTCATCCGCTTTGAAACACCTACCTCAAAAATTGAAAAATTCAGACAAGAGATTCAATCCTTTCTTGAGAACCTGGATTACATTTCTACCACCACACCACCGTACATCCGTCTTGAGGACTTCACAACTAATGGGATTGAGATGAAAATCATCTTCTTCATTGAATCCATCGATTTCACTTATTTCAGTGAAAAAAGGGAGTTCATCTTTCTAAAAATTTTGGATGCCGCCCAACAAGAAGAGATCAAATTGGGCATTCGGGATATTCAGTAATTAAGGATTACTAAATATAACCCTCTTTTCCATCGACAGGCTGCCATCGACAGGCTGCCATCGACAGGCTCAGGCAGCTTAAACAGCTCAGGCAACTCAGGGAGCACGCCCCTTGAGTACTACACTTTGTTCCGACTTCAGGGCTCCGCTACTCCCTTTCCCTTTCCCTTTCCTTTTCCTACTCACCCACTCTCCCCTGAAGTACAACGCTTCGCTGCGACTTCAGGGCAAGCCATCTCCTATCTCCTACTCTACTACTAACAACTCCGCGTGAATTACTAATTTCAATAATAAACGGTATATTCAAAAAAATTACTATTTTTAAAATCGAATTAGAGAACCATCGCCATTTTATATGAATTACGCTGAAGCCGAAAAATTTGTATTGGATTATCTCCATAAAAACTTGGCGACGACCATTCATTACCATCATGTGTTTCATACCGAAAATGTAATAAAATCGTCGGAACGTCTATGTCTGCTTGAAAAACTCGATGAAGAATCATCGCTATTAATAAAAACTGCTGCTCTTTTTCACGATACCGGATTTGTTACACAATATGAAAAGAACGAACCCGTGGGTGCTGCATTTGCGGAAAAACATTTACCTAATTTCGGATACGACACTGCGCAGATTGAGATAATCAAAGATCTCATTCTGGCTACAGACACGTCAAAACAACCACAAGGACTCTATCATAAAATTATTCGGGATGCCGACTTAGATTATATAGGCAGGGCTGATTTTTTTTCAATTTCACAATTACTTCGACAAGAATTATTAGAACATGGGAAAGCCATTAAATTAGTGGAATGGTACGCCTTAGAAAAAGAATTTTTAGAGAACCATGTTTATTTTACGGATGCTGCCTATGCACTTCGAAACAAAGGAAAATTAAATAACCTCGAAGAAATAAAAGCACTCTTAAGAGAATCATCTGGGAATCATGGCTTGATTGACATGACGGATATGAATGCTCAAATGCTGGGAGAAGATCGTAAGCATTTGGTTTCTCTTTTAGGTAGAACGAGTTTATTCAAATCCGCCGACCTCAAACTTCTGGAACATATTGCAAAGGTTGTTGATCGAATTCATCTCAAAGAAAACGAACCCTTATTCAAAAAAGGGGATGCAGGTGAAAGCATGTACATTATTGAGTCGGGAACGCTTCGAGTACACGATGGCTCCATCATCTTTGCAGTATTGAAACATGGCGAATATTTTGGTGAAGCATCTATCATTGACAATTCACCACGTACCGCATCGGTTTCGGCTGCATCAGATGCTATCATTTTACGAATTGGTGAAAAAGATTTCTTTAGCTTACTGGGATCACATCCTTCAATGAATAGAATGTTGATGAAAGAACTCATCAACCGACTCCGCAATCAAAATAATGCAGTAGTAGATGAATATAAAAGTCGAGAGCAGAAATTAACAGAGCTTGTTGAATTACGTACTCGTCAAATTGTGGAAGAAAAGAAAAACGTAGAGCAAAAATCAAGAGAGTTAGAGCTTGCGTTAAAGGAATTACAAGAGACACAACGTTTATTGATTCATCACGAAAAGATGGCTTCGCTCGGACAATTAACATCCGGAATAGCTCACGAATTAATGAACCCCTTAAATTTCGTTAATAATTTTTCAGCGGTTTCATTAGAATTACTTCAAGAAGTTTCTGATCTCACCACCGACGAAGAAGCCAAAGAATTATGCAGCGATTTAATCGGAAATTTAGAACGCATTTCTATGCATGGTATCCGAGCCAGCGAAATCGTAAAAAGTATGTCGGAGCATTCCACCAACTATGGAAAGGAACGCGAAGAAGTAAATATCAACGAGCTTCTTGAAGATGCACTTAAAGCATCACGTACAACCTGGGATGCCGAATATCCCAATGAAAAAATCGCAATTACTTTAGATTTAAACGCAAAAGAGTTTAAAACAAAGGTGGTCTATGTCGACATTTTGCGCATCGTAATCAATGTACTTCGCAATGCTCGATCGGCAGTGCATGATCAATTTTTAGTGGACCCTACTAGCCAAGGAGAAATCAATATCTCAACCGAGAACAAAAACAATTCCATTCAACTATTTATTCGCGACAATGGTATTGGAATCTCTAACGACATCGTTGAAAAAATATTTTTACCATTTTTCACGACTCGTCCCACCGGCAAAGGGGTAGGCTTAGGATTAAGCATCAGTCATCAAATAGCCAGCGCGTATGGTGGGAATTTGGATTATGTTCCTACTGATAAGGGAGCGTGTTTTGTGGTTTCGATACCGCTCGAAGGTTAGGTTGCGATAGGATACGAATTACGAATCAATACGAATGTACGAATTACGAATACGCTGATTCGCAGATGCACGAAGAGCTAGACGTTTACCCTATATTCGATATGGAACCCCGTATTCAAAGTGGAACAACGTACTACTAGGAAGTGAAGTAATTCAGAGCTAACAGCAAAATCCGAAGCATGAAAAAAGACTAAAATCTAAAGTCCAAAATCTAAAATCTAATCGCGAAGCCTCGCGACTAACATCCAACTACCAACTCCCCCCTGCTCCGCCGCCGCCGAAACTTCCGCCACCGAAACCACCAAAGCCTCCACCACCACTGCTGCTTCCACCGCCAAATCCACCGCTACCGGAATTAAAATTTCCCCAGCTTCCACTTTGTCGACTACGAGCAGCATTTAATAAAAGCCATGCAGCTAAAAATGTTATATTATTTATTTCAGCATAACGTCGCACACTAAATACTTTATATAAAAATATAATTCCTAAAACTAGCAACACTAATAAAATTGATGGCAGCTCACTTTTCCCTTTCTTCTTTCTGGGTGAAGAATCGCGATATTCTCCCTTTACTACATCAATAATTTTAGTGACACCGGCATTAATTCCCTCGTAATATTTTCCTTCTTTGAAAAAAGGTTTGATATCATTTTCAATAATTCTTCTCGATAAAGCATCGGTGAGCGCCCCTTCTAATCCGTAACCCGTAGCGATATAAATTTTACGATCCTGCAAAACGACCAACATTAAAGCTCCGTTATTTTTTCCTTTATTTCCAATGCCCCATTTTTCGCCAAGTTCGAAAGCATAACTTTCTACTGGATACCCATCAACGGTATTAATAATTACCACTGCAATTTGTGTAGAGGTAGTATCGTTGAAAGCTAATAACTTTTGCTCGAGCGCTTCGGTTTCATTAGGAGTTAATGTATTTGTAAAATCATTGACTAACCTTGGCGGATTAGGTGTAGGTGGAAATTCTACGGCAGCTTGTACCGTGCCGAATAAAAACAAACATACAATCAACAAATACTTTTTCACGACTCCCCTCCTCCAAAAACAATATCATTTGGCAACTCGTTTACATCATCTTTATGAAATGGGAAATGAGTACTCAATTGCTCACCAACTTTCCTTACTGCATATTCAATTCCATCCACAAAAAGATTGCTTTTAAAAAAAACGCCCATCTCCGTAGTTATTTCTTCCCAGAAATTATTCCCCACTTTTTGATGTATTCCCGCATCGCCAATGATGCAGAACTTGCGATCATCCACAGCCAAATAAATCAATACACCGCTTCTTAATTCTGTTGCATTCATTTCAAGTTGCGCAAAAATAAATGCGGCTCTATCGAGAACATCATCCTTACACTCATCTTCCATAAAAACACGTATCTCCCCCGACGTTTCTAACTCTGCGTTAGTAACGGCTAGGCGGATACGTGCTCTATCCTCTTCTTGAAATAATGCTTGCGCTTTCATTTGTCGAATGCAGCTCCTACATCAGGTGCTTTGTTAGCTCCCTTGTCGGCTTCAAAAAATGGCTTAGCGGAAAAACCATACATGCCTGCAATGGTTACCTGAGGAAACTTACGCACATAGCTATTAAATAACTGTACCGCTTCGTTAAATTTTTGACGCTCCACGGCAATACGATTTTCTGTTCCTTCCAATTGCGATTGCAACTCTAAGAAATTTTGATTCGCCTTCAACTGTGGATATTGTTCAACAACCACCATCAATCGACCTAAAGCAGATCCCAACTGACCTTGCGCTTCTTGGAACTTTGTCATTTGTTCGGCAGTTAAATTTTTAGGATCAATCTTCACTTGAGTCGCATTGGCTCTTGCTTCGATGACAGCAGTTAATGTCGATTTCTCAAAATCAGCAGCTTCTTTTACGGTGCTCACCAAATTTGGGATAAGATCAAGTCGGCGCTGATACACATTTTCAACTTGAGACCAAGCCGTTTGAACTTGAACATCGCGTTCTACTAAATTATTATAAGTGCCTACGAAAAATCGGTAGAGGATAATTACTATGACTAGAATGACTCCTACTACAATTAGTGTTTTTTTCATGGTTTTAAGATTTAGGGCAAAATTACTCAGTTAGACGAATAGGTTGTAAATATATTTAATTGTGTTGAATTAAAAATAATTCTAAGTCTATGACCACCTGAATTTCAAGTAATTGATCTTAAAGCCTTGTTTAAGGAATATTTGCTCATAGGTAGTTTGGATACTGGTATTAAAGTTATCAGGGGTGTCGACATACAAATCCTTGGTACAAATCTCCAGTTTTCCCTGCTCTTTCTCTAACATCTCTAAGGTGTATTCAAAGAGTCCGATATTGTCGGTTTTAAGATGCAAAATCCCATCTTTCCCCACTAATTCTCGGTACATCTTTAAAAACTTCGGATTGGTAATTCTTCTGTTTTCTCTCGATACTTGAGGCTGTGGATCAGGGAAAGTAACCCAAATCTCACGAATTTCTCCGGGTGCGAAAAATTGGGGCAACCATTCTATATGAGTGCGCAAAAAGGCAGCGTGCAGGATGTTTTCTTCGTTAATGGTTTTGGCGCCTCTCCATAAACGCGCGCCTTTAATATCGATGCCAATGAAATTGCGATCGGTAAAATGTTGAGCTAAACTCACGGTATACTCGCCTCGACCACAACCCAATTCAACTACAATGGGATGCTCGTTATGAAATACTTTTTCATTCCAATTACCGCAAAGCCCATGATCGTTACCCAATAATGGAAACGGATATTGAAAAGTCCGCTCAAATGTCTCTAACTCACTAAATCGTCGAAGTTTATGCTTTGCCATTATTAATTCACTTTTCTCTATTGTCTGCGAAGTTACTGCTTTGGTTTTAACCTCCATTAAGTACAATAATGCTTAGCTTATTGCATAATCAACAATTAATGTTAATGTTTCAGTCGAATCGTAAATTTTAATTAATAAATACCCTTTTGATTTTGATGTTTTTATATCCCACAACCTTCGCAGTACGAAGTAATTCATATTTAGAAGTGGCAAAGAAGTATTTTTGAATGTTGAAAAAAACGAATCCACATATTCTTTATTCCATTCTTGATTGGGGTCTCGGACACGCCACCCGTAGCATTCCCATTATAGAAGAACTTTTGTTGCAGGGAGCTCGAATTACTTTATGCGGTGAAGGCTCTACTGGACATTTGATTCAATCGGTATTTCCTCAGCTTCCATTTTATACGGTTCATGGTATTCAAGTAAAGTACCCTACCAAAATTCCAATGTCAGTATCGATGTTTTTACAAGCACCTAAAATTTCTTGGGCTATAAAGAGCGAACATCAACAAATTAAAAAATTGGTGAAAGAATTACAGGTACATGCCATCATCAGCGATAATCGGTATGGGGCTTTTGCAGATGGGATTCCGAGTGTGATCATTACGCATCAACTTAATTTGCAAACACCTAAAAACAAAGAATGGCTTCGTCCTATCATCAACAAAATAAATCATCATTACCTCGCTCCATTTGATGAAATATGGGTGCCTGATTCCCCGGGCGAAAATAATTTAACAGGTTCTTTATCACATGACCTTGCATCGGTACAAAAATTAAATCCAACATTTATTGGATCATTATCTCGCTTTGCATCAATTTCTATAGAGGGAAAATATAAAAATTACGATACCATCGTGGTTTTATCCGGACCTGAACCGCAGCGAAGTCATTTCGAAAAAATCATCTACCAGCAATTACAAACATTACCGATCACCGCAATTATTGCAAAAGGAACACCTCAACATCCGATACAAGAACAACGAGGAAATTGTTTTTTCTCATCACATATTTCTACCGATGAAATGTTGTTTCATTATACGAATTGCAAATTCATCATCAGCCGCAGCGGACATTCAACATTGATGGATTTATGCGCTGTAAAAAAATCGGCGATCTGCATTCCCACACCAGGTCAAACAGAACAAGAATTTTTAGCGAAGATGCATTCAAGGAAAAAACACATCGTCACTTTTGACCAAGACCAGGTCGATTTAAAAAGAGGAATGGAAATGTTGGAACAGTGCACTCCATTTGATCTCCCTGTGAATCAAGAGTTCAAGCCTGCCATTATAAATTTCTTGGATCGAATCTAGACATCACTCTTTTCACTACTTTTGCCCTTAGTGATGGTTTCCTGCTTAATAACAGGAATGAAAAGGGAATGCCGTGCAATCCGGCAACAGTCCCCGCTGCTGTAAACAGTTTCGCATGCAAATGCACATCAAAACGCAACCACTGTTCGTCAAAGAATGGGAAGGAGTTTTGATTAATCTGTGAGTCAGAAGACCTGCCAACATTATTGCCATGGTTGAACCTTCGGAGGAAAGGATGATGAGCGTTACAGTATGGGATTCACTTTCCTTTACTCTATGGAAAATTCAATCGTGGTTTCTTGTATAAATTAATTTAAAAACCATGATAAAAAAAATTGCACTCTCTATTTGCTCGCTGAGCATCCTTGTATTTACTTCTTGCGAGAAGGATAAACTTCAAGAAAACACGTCACCACCTAACAATTTGAATGGTGTGTTCGTTATAAACGAAGGAGCCTTCTTAGCAGGAAATGCCTCTGTTTCTTTCTTCTCTTCCGACTCTGCATACAGCAACGGCGATCTATTTCAAACTGTAAATGGATTTCCAGTGGGCGATTTATTACAATCGATGAGCATCTATAATGGAAAAGCCTACCTCTGCGTAAACAATTCACAAAAAGTAGAAGTGGTTTCAATGGTCGACTTTAAAAAGACGGCTTCTATCTATGGAATTAATAGTCCACGCTATTTCACAGCACAAAGTAACTACGGATACATTAGCGATTGGAATTCCAATCAAGTATTCAAAATCAATTTGAATTCCAACACGATTGTAGATAGTGTTTTATGCGGACTAGGTCCCGAAGAAATGTTGATTGCCAATAACCAACTCTTTGTTTGCAACAGCGGAGGGTTTGCAGATGACAGCAGCGTAACAGTTGTCAATCTAAGTACTTTTAATGTCTCTACCACATTAGCAACGGGTGTAAATCCTTCTTCCATACGTAAAGACAACAATGGAAATGTTTGGGTGCTTTGCAGAGGCAGTTTAGGCGCCGACTTCACACCAACGCCTGATGATCCAGGTGGAAAACTGATGCGAATTAACCCTGCATCCTTAGCCACCGAATGGTTTGCCGATTTCAACTTCGACGAACATCCGCTCAAACTAAACACTAACGCCGACGGCTCTACGCTGTATTTCCTATTTGGAAATAGTGCGTATACTGGAACGGTTTATAAAATGGATGCAAGCAGTACGATTGTCCCTAGCACGCCGTATATCAATCGTGAATTTTACGCGTTGGGCATTCATCCTACTGATGGAAGTATTTACGGAGGGAAATCGAGTTTTAGTAGCAA
>JBJXGU010000195.1:0-5618 GCA_046160245.1 Bacteroidia bacterium | reverse complement strand
AAGGGATCGGCTTGCCGATCCTTTTTTCAATTTATGCAGCGTTGAAAACCTGTTTTCAAAAGTGGATATTTACCTAAATCTTACGTTCTCGAAACATAGTGATCAAATCTAAGCCTCGCGGATAAGGACTCATAAATGGAAATCTCTATCTTTGCACACTCCAAAATTGTATCATGCAAGAAGAATTAGCTCTTATCTTTAGTGTTGACGGCCTCATCGGACTTTTTACGCTGATTATCATGGAAATTGTATTAGGGATAGACAATATCATTTTCATTTCTATTCTGGCTGGAAAACTACCTAAGAATCAGCAAGAGAAAGCTAGGCGTGTGGGACTCATTCTAGCCTTAGGAATTCGAATTATATTGCTTTTCAGTATTTCATGGATTGTAGGATTGAAAGAACCTTTCTTTACCATCATGGACCAAGGATTTAGTGGTCGAGATATAGTTTTACTTATTGGTGGATTATTTCTGATGGCAAAAAGCACTACTGAAATACACGGAAAAGTCACCGATGAGGAGGATCACACAAAGAAAAGTTTGAAAAAGCTTACTTTGAATGCTGCCATTCTTCAAATTATTGGATTAGATATTATTTTCTCTTTTGACTCGATTCTAACTGCAGTGGGATTAGTAGATCATGTTAGCATTATGATTATCGCCGTAATCGTTTCTATGTTGGTGATGATGGCTGCAGCAAAAGCTGTATCTGATTTTGTAAACAATCACCCTACCATAAAAATGTTAGCGCTTTCTTTCCTCTTAATGATTGGATTTATGTTAACGGTAGAAGCCTTTCACGTTGAAGTACCCAAAGGATATGTTTATTTCGCAATGGCCTTTTCACTACTCGTTGAGTTGTTGAATATGAGAGTGAGGAAGAAAAGTTAATTCAGAATTCAGAATTAAGAATTCAGAATTTTTTACTGAGTTTATAAGCGAAAATGCTTTTTTGTTCTACTGATCGTGACCAATTCTTAATTCTGATCGCGATAGCGATCGCTACTTTATTCATAATTCTTAATTCTACACCTTCTTGATGTAGACAAGTTCTGAAGTTTTATTGTGTTTCGAAGTAAAATTAATGTCTTCCCTACTATTAAATCTAATTCTGAATTCTTAATTCATAATTCTGAATTAACGAATTGGTTGTTCAAAATGCCATGCTAAATAAGTCTGAAATCCTTTCCATATTCCATAAAACAACAACGCCAATATCAAAAGCTTAATTCCCATTTTGACCCATGGAATCTCATATATTTTGGAGAATGGGTACATCTCTAATTCATTAAATATCTATTCAACCAAGTTGTGCTTAAAGGCACTTTGAATTTTGAAGTAAGCTCTTCTACACTCAACAAAGTAATGTCATACACTTTTGTGTCAGCATTCATTTCAGACTGTTGAATTTTCCTTTCTACTTCTTTTAAAGGCAAGATGCTTGTTTGGCCATTCTCTTGTAAGAAAGCTACATTTAATCTATCCAAAAAACTCACCGATAATTCCGCCCCTAATTGCTTTACAAACTGGTGTAACTTATCAAGTGAACAACCGCTAGCACCTGTATTCTTTTCATCCACACTTATCACTAAAAATGCATGATCTATAATTTTGAAGGCCGCATCTAAATCCACTTTATGGGCAGTCCACGACTGCAAAAATGATGAACTAAGCTCTTCAATTTTCCCTACTTCACTAGGGCTTAATAATCGAGAACTTGGAAAAATCCAGATTCTTGCATGCTGAGGAAGTGTGTCGAACGAAATTAACATAAGGATAAAGGTATAATAAATTAAATATTTATTGATGAAGAAACTAACTACTCTTGATCGCCCATAACGTTCATTTCTTCTTTCTTCATGGCCACTTTCCAAACACTCTTTCCGTCTATTTCTATTTTTTCAAGTGTGATTTTTTGTTCATTGTCATTGCCCTCCTCTTTAAAATAAACCATCGCTTTCTTCCCTTGAATATCTTCTGAAAGAATAGTGATTTTATTTAATTTTTCCTTCGCCTCAATTCCATTGAGCTCTTCGATCTTCTTGAATTGTTTTAGCAACTTATTGGTTTCCTTGGTTCCATATTCAGCAGCTTTATCGTAATCATGTTCTTGTATAGCCATTAAAAACTGTTCTGCAACTGGAATAGGCCCTTGATCCTTTTTGCAAGATGCAAGAGTAAAAAAGAAGAGAACGGACAGAAGATAAAGTGATTTTTTCATTCTTTGCTATAGTTATAGATCAAGTGAGCATGTTCATTTAAATATAAATTGTCAGGGGCAATGTATTTGAAATCGCCAGCACTGGAAATTGGAAAATAACTTGAGTCTCCAGTGGATTCTACCACCAAATCACGAATCCATTCGCTGCAGTAAACATGAGTATGTTCGTTCATATCAAATTTAGCATCAAAAAATAAATTCTTCTTAAGGTTTTGATTAAGCAATGAAGTGAAATTTTCCTTTTGAAAAGCATTTAAGTCTAGTCGATATACGGCCCCTTCATTACATATTGATTTGTTCCAGAATTGACTCAACGTTTCTACCATCAATGAAGGGCCCGGACGATCTTGTTGAACATGTGCAACATGCGGAACATTATCCTTCATGATCACAATACCGGTATGTCCAAATTTCTTTTCCTTTAACGAGCAATTTTGAAACATTCTACTAATGAGTCCGTGCCCATTTCGAAACACCAAATCCCCTGTTGTAAGCGATAGCTTCGGCAATTTTGCTTCTTTCTTATGGGTTGAAATTACGCCTGAAACATTAAAAATTAACAATGCATTCACCACGACCACAACTCCTACTACGATTCCAATTCTAATTTTATTTCTCATACTTTACATTCTATCGGGGACGCCTATACCCAATATAGACATTGTTCTTTTAATCGTTTTTGATGTTTGATGGCATAATTGCAGACGGAATTTTGAAGTGGGTACGGCTGCTTCATCTACAATGGGAAACTCATGATAGAACTGATTAAATGTTTTCGCCAAGTCATAAACATAATTTGCCATCACCGCAGGGCTGTATCTTTCTGCCGCTTCACCTAAAACAAAAGGGAACTTCAACATTTGCTTTACAAGTTCTTTTTCCTTCTCATTCATGTCTGTGTAATCGGCAGATGAATACGAATCCTCCAATTTAATAGAAGCCGTTTTATTTGCTTTTCGAATCACGGAGCGAATTCGAGCATAAGTATATTGAATGAAAGGTCCGGTATTTCCGTTGAAGTCGATGGACTCTTCTGGATTAAACAACATTCGTTTTTCAGGATCCACTTTCAATATGAAATATTTCAAGGCTCCCATGCCAATCATCTCATACAGTTCGTTGGCTTCTTGCTCTGTAAAATCATCCACTTTGCCTAACTCCTTCGTGATGCGAGTTGCTTCCTGGATCATGCTTTCCATCAATTCATCTGCATCCACCACAGTACCTTCTCTCGACTTCATTTTTCCAGAAGGCAAATCGACCATGTTATACGAAAGATGATACAAGCTATCGGCCCAATCGAATGACATCTTTTTCAAAATCAATTTCAACACTTTAAAATGATAATCTTGTTCATTGCCTACAACATAAATCAAGCGAGAAAATTTTTGATCCTCAAATCTCTTTTTAGCCGTACCTAAATCTTGCGTGATATACACACTGGTTCCATCGCTGCGCAAGAGCAATTTATGATCGAGTCCATCTTCGGTTAAATCTACCCACACTGATCCATCTTCCTTCTTATAAAATACACCACGATCTAATCCGAGTTGTACAATTTCCTTTCCCAACAAATACATCTCCGACTCATAATAGAATTTATCAAAATCGACACCCAGCATTTTATAACTCTTATCGAATCCATCGTACACCCATGCATTCATCTTCTTCCAAAGGGATACTGTTTCCTCATCACCGGCTTCCCACTTCCACAGCATTTCTTGCGCTTCCAAAATCACGGGAGCTTTTTTCTTTGCTTCTTCTTCGGTCATGCCACTTTTCACCAATGTTTCAATTTCGGATTTGTAAAGTGTATCAAAAGCCACATAATATTTGCCAACCAAATGATCGCCCTTCATTCCTGAACTTTCTGGCGTTTCACCATTCCCTTGCTTCATCCAAGCCAACATCGACTTACAAATATGAATTCCACGGTCGTTAATCAAGTTTACTTTCTGCACTTTGTTACCACTTGCCTGCAACAAATTAGCTACTGAATAGCCTAACAAATTATTGCGAATATGTCCGAGATGCAACGGTTTATTCGTGTTGGGTGAACTATACTCCACCAAGACAGGATGATTGGACATCATCGGATCGGGTTTCCTTACCCAGTAATCCTCATCCAAACAAGCATCCGCAAAAATTCGCATCCATGCTTCCTTTTGAATAATGATATTTAAAAAGCCCTTCACTACATTAAAAGATGAAACTTCCCTTTCATTGCCCACAAGCCATACACCCAATTCATTTCCGAGAGTTTCTGGATTTTTACTTGCTAATTTGCTAAGATTAAAAACGACTACTGTCAAATCTCCTTCAAAGTCTTTACGTGTAGGTTGAATTGATATTTCATCGGAAGAAATATTCACCTTATACAATTGTACTAACGCATTTTTAACGGCACTGCGTAATTCTCTCTCGAATAACATATGGCAAATTTAATGGCTTATTGTATGCTGATAATCTAAAATATAAAAAAAAGCCTGGTCTTATCGACAAGGCTTTGTGTATTGAAGTTCTGAGGTGAATTATGCAATTTGAGCTACTACTCGCTGAAGAATCTCAAAAGTGTTTTCTGCCATCAAATTTTCTTTGTCCAAAGTTGGGTTTACTTCAGCAATTTCGAAGCAACAAACCTTTTCATTTTGGATGAGTCGGACACATAGCGAACCTGCTTCCTTCTCGGTAATTCCATTACGAACGGGTGTACCGGTACCTTTAGAGATGGACGAATCCATACTATCTACATCAAAAGAAACATAGATAGATTGGCAATTATTCAAATAAGCTAAAGCATCTCGAGCAATCTTCTCAACACCGTGTCTTTTTACGTCACTGGTAGTGAATATTTTGATCTTATGTTTCTTAATCAGAAAGCTTTCTTCAGGCTCCAAATCTCGAACGGAGATGAATACAAGGTCAGAATAATTGATCTTTGGGGACATCCCACCAACTTTCTTTAGCTTATTCCATAGGTCTATCGCCTCTTTATCGGGCTTGTTCATCTTATTCGCTGCATTGTCTTCACCGAGGGTCGCAGCTAACGGCATTCCATGAACATTACCTGTGGGAGATGTATAAGGAGAATGCAAATCGGCATGCGCATCGATCCAGATAACACCAAGTCGAGCCTTCGGGTTCGCCATTTTGATACCCGCCATGGTTCCACCGGCAGTGCTATGATCACCGGCAAGTACGATAGGGAACTCCTTTGCTTTGAGTACATCGCAAACAGTTTTACTCAACTTCTCATAGATATTCACGATTCCTTTAATCCGTTTTGCATACGGAGAGCCTTGAGGTTCAAATAGTCGGAAGTTTTCATTAGGAATATCTATAGAAGGAATCTTATAAAAAAGATTAGATCCATAGTCAAGTGCTGCTACTTTGAT
>JBJXGU010000194.1:0-4018 GCA_046160245.1 Bacteroidia bacterium | reverse complement strand
ACCTGCTTGTAAGGCATACAGCATATGATGTTATTTACGCTGTTGTGAACGATAGTACCTTTACTTTTAATAACTATCCCATTGGAAAATGAGGCTGAATACCGTATTTTTGCCCCTCCGAAATCCTCAAATTCGGTGACAAAATTCAGCCTTGGCTGAAAAAGGTGCGGTAGCTCAGTTGGTAGAGCAAAGGACTGAAAATCCTTGTGTCGGCGGTTCGATCCCGCCCCACACCACAGACAGGATAAGGCTTTTAAGAGATTTTCTTAAAAGCCTTTTGCATTTGGTACAACATAGGTACAACTTTTCAGTCCTTTCCTTATTCTTTAACTTTGTTCTCATGGAAGTTATATGTTTAGAAGATGAAGCTTTCTATACGCTTATTGAAACTGTCGTGCAAAGAATAAAAGAGAAGCATGGAGTAAAAGAGGATAAGTGGATCTCAGGGGATATGGCAATGGATAAGTTAAAAATCAAAAGTAAAACAACACTTCAAAAATTACGGGATGAAGGAAAGATTAGGTTTTCACAACCTGAGAAAAAAATCATCCTTTATGATTCAGATTCAATCGAGGAGTTTTTGTCTAAACATGCAAAAGATACATTTTAATGGAAATGAATGAAAAACATTATATATCGGGATTCAATTGTGGTTACGTATTGGGACAATATGAGCCTAAATTGATTACAACATTGTTAAAGGATATTACACCAATAACGTCTTTTATCGAAGGCGCTCTTTCAGGATTAAAGGAGTATGAATTCGAAAAACAACAAATTCAATTGAAGGAATTAAATCAACTACGCAACGAAAAAGATAAACAAAGGGATAGAGAAATTTAAAATTATTTATTTCGTTACAACAAAATGCCCGTAGGTATAATCACCAATATGTGAAGTCAATTTTTTGGAATGGTTATCCTTTAAATTCTCAAAGCAATCCTTAAACTGGTTTAAGATTTCATCATTCTCCTTCTCAAAGTTGAAAATCATGACATTCTCAAATTTGTACTTGGCTGACGGAGTTAAATTGTAAGAACCATTAATTAATTTTTTATCATCTATGATAATAAATTTATGATGGATGAAGGGTGAATTTTTATACCCTATATAAATCTCACTATTTAATTTAATTAAAGAGTTTAATAAAGTGGAATCCTCTACATTCATTTCACTACTGCTTATTATTATTTGAATTTTAACACCTGATCTTGCCTTATTCATCAGACTTAACAGAATAGCAGAACTAGTCAACCAGGCTGCAACAATCTTAATTGACTCTTGGGCTTGATTTAACAAACCAACAATTCGAGTTTCAATATCAGAGAAAACCGCTTCCATCGCCTTTGTAAATATATAACAAATATGAAAACAACTTGACACTCAATCGCAAATCTTTCATTTCAAGATAGTTTTAGCACTAAAAGGCGGACTTGAGAGACCATCAATCATCATTTTTAAATACATATTATACTTTGGTAGATTAATCAAATCACTCCGAGTAAAAATTGGTTCAAATTCTTTTTCTAATTCCTCAGCATCGGTAATACCAATTCGAAAACAAATTATAGTTCCTACATTTCCGAAAATAGCATACCGAATTTCATTTTGTAGTTGTTCAATATATTGATGAGCTAAAAAGAGCGACAATCCATACTTTCTTGCTTCCGCTAAAATATCTGCAAATGCGAGAGATAAAAATGAATGTGCTTCGTCAACATATAAATAGAATGGTGTGCGTTTACTCGTTTCAATTTTAGCTCGGTATAATGCACTTAATTGAATTGCTGTAACTAAAATACTTCCAATTATTGTTGAGGCATCCTCTCCTATCTCACCTTTTGATAAATTCGCAATAAAAATCTTCTCTTCATCCATTACCTGAGACATTCTGAAGTTTGAAGTTTCCTGTCCAAATAATTTTTTAATCGGTGCACTTGAAATAAATAACCCAAGCTTATTTAGAATAGGAGAAATCACCTCACTTCTAAAGGAAGACGTGTATTTATCATACTCTTTCCTCCAATATGAAATAATATATTCATCGGTAATGTTTTCGAGAATTGATTCTCTAAAATCTTTGTCCGTGAGCAATTGCTGAATATCAAGTAAAGTCGCTCGAGGGTATTGCAACAAAGTCAATAACGAAAAACGCAAGGTATATTCTAGTCGTGGGCCCCACGAATCTGACCATATTTTTTTAAATGTCGAAATTAATCCAGAAGTAACAAGATGATGATAATTTGGGTGAATTGCATGAAGAGGATTAAATGAAAGATTGTTATTTCTGTCTGATGGATTTATATAAATTAAATCCTTTTTTCGATCTTCCGGAATTCTCCCCAATAAATATTTAGAAACGTCTCCATGCGGATCTATAATTCCACAACCTTTGCCCTTTTGAATATCTGATATAGCCATTTGTTGCAATAAATATGACTTTCCCATTCCCGTTTTACCGATGCAGTAAATATGACCTAACCGGTCTTTGTCTTTAATACCGAAAGGTATATTTTGATTCCTCCAATTTGTTACCCCGATAGGTGTAATACAATAATCATCTATGCTCATGAAATGAGGATATAAAAAATAGGCAGTTTAAATAACCCCCAACATTTCACCGAAGTAGGTGAAATATCCTTAGTTTATAAGGTTTAAATAATAATCCACAATATGGGTACTCACAAATCAAGTAGAGTACGCTATGATTAAGAAATCGAAAAGAAATCAAGAAGACAGAAGATCAAAGTTTTTTACAGCCGATCTTGAATATTCATTCAAGGAAGATTCGGAGAGTTTAAAAAAAGCCTTCAGTGTTTTATTTCATGAGGTTTTAAAAATTACCAATAAAAGTAATGATGATTACACCTAAATCCATAGCAACATATTCTCGAGTTTCTACGGCTAAGCAGGAAGATGAGCAAACGATAAAAAATCAGCTCGCTTCTTTAAACGAGTATGCTTTGAAAAACAACCTAACGATAGTAAAAAACTATTCCGATGAAGGTTGGAGCGGTGATATTCTTGCCCGTCCCGCATTGGATCAACTTCGTCAAGATGTTAAAGCTAAAATATGGTCAGCAGTTTTAATTTATGATCCAGATCGATTAGCTCGAAGATATTCATATCAAGAGCTTGTAATGGATGAATTAAAGGAAGGGGGAATTGAAGTAATGTTCATAACAGTTTCCACTCCCAAAAACAGCGAGGATAAAATATTACATGGTGTCCGGGGACTATTTGCAGAGTATGAGAGAGCAAAAATATCTGAAAGGTTTAGACTGGGAAAACTTCGCAAACTGAGAGAAGGGCATATTTTAGTTACAGAAGCACTTTACGGATATACATATATCCCAAAAAAAGATAAAGTGCATGGCTACTATGAAATAAATGAAAATGAAGCTAGAGTTGTTAAGTTGATTTATTCTTGGATTGATAAAGAAGGATTAACGCTTCGCAAAGTTGTTAGGCGACTTCAAGAATATGGCATCAGGCCAAGAAAAAGTAAGCGTGGTGTATGGAATACAAGTACACTAAGCACAATGCTAAAGAATAAATCATATATTGGTGAAGCTCATTGGTGGGCTTCATATGCAGTTGTTCCGGAAAAACCTTTGAAGATAGAACGGTATAAAAAGATGAAAAAAAGTAGTCGAAGAATTCGGCCCGAAAGTGAATGGTTTATTGTGCCAGTTCCTTCGATCATAGAAAGAGATCAATTTGAAAGGGTTCAAAATAGGTTAAAAAGAAATTTTGAATTATGCATTCGAAACAAGAAAAATCAATATTTATTTGCCGGAAAGATTTGGTGCACTTGCGGGAAACGCCGAGCAGGTGAAGGTCCACAGAATGGTAAACACCTTTACTATCGATGCAGTTCAAGAGTTGCTGCTTTTCCTTTAAAAGCTGAATGCCGGGAAAAAGGTATAAATGCGAGAATTGTTGATGCAATTTTATGGGAGAAAATCTCCGCATTAATGTCATCACCCGAACTTATGCATACACAAGTAAAAAATTG
>JBJXGU010000193.1:0-3362 GCA_046160245.1 Bacteroidia bacterium | reverse complement strand
CTAGGGTTTAAACCAAAACAGCCTAGGGTTTAAACCAAAACAGCCTAGAGTTTAAACCAAAACAGCCTAGGGTTTAAACAAAACAGCCTAGGACTTAAACCCTAGGCTGTTTAAAATAATTTATTTGAAGATTAATATTCCCACAAATCAATTTCGAAGTTGATCATTTCTTGTTTGATGCGCTCCGACTCCAATAAGGCGTCTAATGGATTTACTCGGTAATCATCCACACGACGGTTGTATACGTTATCTTCTTTAATGATATAGCTATTGAACATACGTTTTTGGAAGATGTCTTCAAAGCTCATACGTTGAGCCGTATTGAAACGATTTCCTACTTCTGTATTGGCTAAAATTCTTCTTGCTTCTTGATAGTACACCCAGAATAGAAGTTTCTTTTGTCCACCTTCAATTAAGTTTCCTTCTTGATCACGTGCTAAGATCATTGGACAAATACCAATAATTCTACACTTCAATTCCGAACGTTGCTTATCAAAGAACCACTCTTCTTTCATTCGATACTGAATCACGTCATCCGGATTGAATGCACGATATACCGTAGAGTCATACTCGTCATAAGGAGGTTCAGCACTTGTAACACGGATTTGAAGAGAATCAGCACCACCTACCTTACCAAACTCATCCATGGTCATGGGAAGTGTGAATTCATCATCCTGCGGATCGTAAGCAGTCAAGCTGCCTTCTTTCACAGCATCCATAAACACATTGATAAGGTTCTTGCGATCCTTGGTTTCATTTGTTTTTGGATAACGTAAAGGAGCATTGATCTTTTCATTCAGATCAATATGGCGCCAGATGCGTTTCGCCCACATCACATCCGCCTCACGTAAGTAAGTATAAGGAATCACGCGGCGAGCCGGGTTATTTTCCTTTACATACACCCCGTCAAGGACGTTTTGTGCTTTTACTGATGTTCCAGCAATAGCCAGAATCATAAGTACCAGGAGCAGTTTTTTCATAGGTTTATAACGTAATCTGTTAATTTAAACGTCAGGAACTCTTTGTAGTTGCAAATAATCTCAATTCCTTACTGAACTGTTAAAGGAATAGAGTTTACTGTTCTTGTTGTTCCGTCAGGCATACTCACTTTGATGTATTCAAAGAGAATTTTATCGCCAGGTCTGCTTTGATCAATGATGGATTTCATATCACCAGATAAGGATCCGCCACCGTCTTGACTCTTTTCGATTGGGTCACGACCTTTACCATAACGACTCATCTTGAAACTTATTACACGAGGATATAAGTCGAAGTCAAATCCTTCCATGGTAGGGATAATACCTTGTTGAGCCGCTAGTGCACTCTTTGGGATATTACCATCTTTCTTACCACCGATTTTAGCCACTGGATCAGGAATACGCTTTAAACGGAAGGCAAATTCTCCCATTTGCATAGGCTTACCATTGAATTCAGCGGAAACCACCACTTTACCAGGACCCGGCTGACCTTTTGCTTCTGCAATAAAGTGACCTTTTCCTAATTTAGGATCAGGACTCAACGTAAATCCACTTGGAGTAGCTCTCACTTTTTCATCAGGAACACCAGGAACCGAAACGGTAATCGGATTCGGAACACCGATATAAATTACATTCATCTTATCAGCCGCTACCGAAGCACTTGGCTTTGCAACGATATAAGAACTTTCAAATGGATGTTCTTCAAAAGTATTATCTGGTTTTTTCACTCGGATCACACCAGCATACTTCTTCTCACCAACACCTGAACCACGCACTTTATAAGTACCTACTCCACCTTCTACTGTTAAAGCACTTCCACCAACTGTAATTTCTGGATCTGAAGTAGAACTCATCGCAGCTAAGAAAATCTCAGCTGAATATTCTTGACCTTCGATCACATAACTAGTAGGAGCAATAACTTTAGGAGCTAGTTTATCAAATTTAAAGTCAGATGCGTTGATCGACGATAACAAGTGACCCACAATTTCTGACTCTGCATTTTTCACATCGGATTGCACTTTAGAAAGTAACGCTACGGTTGCTACAACTGGATTATGATAGAAGTTCGCCATCTCCCAGGTCTTCTTTCCATCTTCTAACGTTCCTGGTTTGGGATCATTGGTATTAAACAATTCATCCAAGCGCTTTGTAAATTGCGCTCGATCTTTTTGATCTAATGACGCAATTACGTTCTTCTTAAATGCAATGATTTTATTCTTTAATTCAGTTGCTTTATGTCCGACACCATCTTGCTTATCACCACACATAATACGTGTAGGATTATCATAATCATCCTTGGCTTTCATTTCATTCAACGAAACCATTTTATCGGCAGGTTCCATCTTATCTGTAACGCGAATCAACTCTACTTTCAGAGCAGCTACGTATTTGTCAAGATCTTCACACTGCTTTTTTACAACTTGAGCCTTGTTAAAATAAGGTTCAGTTTTCGTTCTATCGTTACGCATTTGCTCATCAAATGCTGAGTAAGCTTGCGCATTTTTGCCCGTAAGGTTCTTTACAGTAACCTCCAAGCTATCATTGATCGTTACGAAAGCATTAATGATTTCTTTAGAGACGTTCAGGGCTAACAGGGCTGTTAACACCAGATACATCATCCCGATCATTTTCTGCCTCGGTGATAATTTATTTCCTGCCATTTCTTTTCCTTTTGGTTTTTGGGTTGATTAATAAGTATTCACGAAAAAAAGGAAAATATTATTTATTGGCTCCCGGATTCATGGCTGATAACATATTGCCATAAATCGTATTTAATGAATTAAGGTTCTTAGCTAATTTACCAACCTCCTCTTTGTAGCGCTTCGTATCTTCTACAGTATTGTTAAGGTTAGAAAGAAGATCCTGAATTCCATCATAGAACTTCTTAGTGTCTTTCATACGAGTACTCGCCTCTTGTAACTGAAGTTCATAAACCGCATTCAATGCAGCCATGTTTTTTCCAGCCGACTTCATCTGCTCTGTGTATCCTTTTACATCATCATGTGCAGCACTCATGCTATTCATAGCAGTAGCCGCCTTTTCATAAGATGCCGTTAATGTAGTTACTTGCTTAGAAGCAGCAGTTACATTTTTAGAATACTCTTCAGTAGCAACAGCAGCATTAGACATAGTAGCCATCTTCGCTGTGTTTTCACCTAAAGATTTTAAACCAGTACCAAGACTGTTGATTAACTCCGGACCAATTTTAGCGTCAGCCATAAGCTTATCTAAATACTGCGCTACTGGATCACCAGGCTTTGCTTTCTTACGGTCAGTACCTGGCTCATGCATTCCTGCTAGCTCTGGGTAAACTAATGACCAATCTACTTCTTCGTGTGGTGGTTCAAATGCTGAGAAAAAGAAGATAACTGCTTCGGTCAAGAG
>JBJXGU010000192.1:0-6577 GCA_046160245.1 Bacteroidia bacterium | reverse complement strand
CATCGATTAGAAGGAGTTTGGCATTCTGGTTCACCGATGCAATTTATATTAGGATCCATGAGAGGAATTCATGTAGCAGTTCCACGCAACATGACACAAGCTGCTGGATTTTACAATACACTTCTCGAAAGTGATGAACCTGCACTCGTGATTGAACCACTCAATGGATACAGAAATAAAGAAAAAATGCCTACTAACTTAGGAGAATTCAGAATTCCTTTAGGTAAAGTAGAAACATTACAGGAAGGAAAAGATGTAACTTTAGTAACCTATGGAGCTTGTGTTAAAATTGCACAAGATGCCATCAATTCATTATCAGAAGCTGGTATTAGTGTTGAGTTAATCGATATTCAAACTTTATTACCTTTCGATTTAGATCATCAAATTGCAGCATCCTTGAAAAAAACGAATAAAATAGTTTTTTTAGACGAAGATGTAAGTGGTGGCGCCACTGCATACATGATGCAACAAATTTTAGAAGTACAAGGAGGCTATCATTTCTTGGATCAAAAGCCAATCACTATCTCTGCAAAAGACCATCGACCTGCATACGGTTCCGATGGAGATTATTATTCAAAACCAAATGCAGAAGATATATTTGATAACATCTATGGAATGATGCATCGTTACGCGCCTCAACAATTTCCTGCCATCTATTAATTGCTTAATGCTGCATGATTTTTAAACGAATTACAGAATCGGAATCGCACTACAATCATTTGGAAAAAATGAGTGCAGAAGAAATTCTAATCAACATCAATAAAGAAGATAAACGAGTTGCCCTAGCAGTAGAAGAAAAAATTAATTGCATTGAAAAATTAGTAGAAGACATTTTACCACGACTTCAAAAAGGCGGAAGAATCTTTTACCTAGGCGCAGGAACCAGTGGTCGACTCGGCATAGTGGATGCTTCTGAATGTCCTCCTACTTTTGGTGTTCCGCATGGATTATTCATTGGCATCATTGCAGGAGGCGATTATGCAATTCGCAAGGCTGTGGAATTTGCAGAAGATAATCCGGAACAAGGCTGGGAAGATTTAAATGAACATCTCCTGACTGAAAATGATACTGTAATTGGTATTGCAGCTTCTGGAACTACACCCTATGTCATCAATGCACTAAATGAGTGCAATAAAAAAAAGATTTTAACCGCCTGCATAACCTGCAATGAAGGGAGTCCGCTCGCTGCGGTTTCTAAACACGCTATTGAAATCGTTTGCGGACCTGAGTTTTTAACAGGAAGCACACGGATGAAAGCCGGTACCGCGCAAAAGCTGGTTCTCAATATGATTTCTACTACTTTAATGATTAAATTCGGTAGAGTTAAAGGAAATCGAATGATTGATATGCAATTAAGCAATAACAAACTCATTGATCGAGGAGTAAAAATGGTGATGGAAGCTACCGGACTCAACGAAAATGATTCGTTGCAACTTTTAAAAACACATGGTAGCGTTCGCAAAGCCATTGATCATAAACAACAATAAAATTTTAAACTTTTCTGCCAATCTGAGCAAATCGTAATTACATTTGTAATTATCCGATTATGCAAGACATCGAACCTTACTATTCATGGTCGTATCTGTACACAGCTGCAGAAGATGAACTCTCCCCTTTTTATGGAAGGGAATATAGTGAGTTCGAATATTCCAATACCATCTACAATTATTATATCCATCCTCAATGGGATGACTTTGGCTCTTCAACACTTTATGTGAAAGTACTCTTTGTTGATTATGAAATTGGGTATGCTATCATTGAAATGATAGGCGAATGGAATGATGCGATCAATAATGATATCATGACCATCAAACGAGATCTCATCGATCTGATGATTCAACAAGGAATTAATAAATATATTTTAATTGGAGAAAACGTTCTCAACTTCCATGCTTCCGACGACTGCTATTATCAAGAATGGTTTGATGATACTGAAGATGGATGGATAGTAGCGTTAAATTTTAGAGACTATATCAAAGAGGAATTTAATAAAAACAGTATTGATTACTACTTAGTCTTTGGAGGTGAATTGGATGAAATGTTATGGAGAATTCACTCACCCAATGAACTATATGATAGAATAACAGAAATCATTAATCATCGATTAGCTTAAAATTAATAGATGAATCCCATTTACTATATTTGTTGCTGCGGATGAATGGATTACTCCTAAATATAACTCAACTATTGGTTGTGCTACTTCTTTTAACAGGTGCAGGAGATAAAATACATTTAAAAACACAAACAGGAAAAGCATCTTATTACGGTAGAGAATTTGAAGGTCGCAAAACGGCTTCTGGAGAAATATTTCACAATGCCGACTTTACCGCTGCTCATCGCACCCTTCCATTCAACACATTTGTTCGTGTAACCAATTTAAAAAACGATTTAACGATTACTGTAAAAATCAATGATCGTGGACCTTTTGTAAAATCACGCATTATTGATCTTTCGGAAGCTGGAGCACGCAGAATTGGAAGTTTCAACAAAGGATTAGCTTCAGTAAAAACTGAAACACTTACATTACTTCAAAAGAATAAAGAAATTGATAGTTTATTCTCTTGCGAAGATGTGGCTGATTGTTTAGGTAATCCTGAAGAATTAGCAGGATACTCACTTTCGCTTTGGAGAAGTAAAGACATCATACATATGCTCTATGTTGCTAATGAACTCTACTTACATGAAGATGTAGAAAAAGTGTTGATTGTTGGTCTAGGTTTAGGGGTTAAGAGGACATATCATCTCACTCTGACCGGGTACCATACGCGTAAAGATGCAGCAGTAGCTTATGATTTTTTTGAACGAAAAGGATTTATGGGAGTTCAGCTTTTAAAATTTAAATGATTACTTCCTCATCGATACTAAATATTCAAATGCTTCCTGATCTGTTGTAAACGTAAAATCACTTTTAGATAGAGCATCTATAGAAATCCATTTAAAAATTTCCACTCCATTTTCAGTTGGAGGCAAACTATTTTCTCTATAGAGGGAATTCATTTCCTCGACAGGGCGCACTCGAAAATAAACACCAATTACTTGCGCTGAATTATTAAATGCAGAGGTAACGAATGTAGGGGTGATGAAAACTTGCTCCAAAATTGATAAATTAAAACCCAATTCCTCCTTCAACTCTCTCCTCAAACAATCCACTATTCCTTCTCCATGTTCTAATCCTCCTCCAGGAAACTTGCGCATAAAGTTATCATAATGGAATTCCTCCGCAATCAATATTTCATGAACATCATTAATAATGAATCCATATACTCTGATTACAAACGACTTTTTTGAATCCAAGGCCTGTTTTTCTTACAAGTAGTAAAAATAAGAAACTGTCTGATATATGACCGCTAAGGTCTCATTTTTCTCACTTTCCCCTTAGAAACCAAGAGTAATTGCTGCCAAATGACTTTCAGCCTTCCTTTGTAATGATTTCACATATATTAAATCATTCAAAAAATCTCTATTCCTTACAATACGAACATCTTTAAAAACTATTATTCAATATACACGTAAAATGTAATACTTAATCAATTATCATTCACTAAAAAATGATCCAGTTACTAAATTTACATTATTAGAAAACGATGAAAAACTCACTCTTAATTCTTGCATTAGCCATCAGTTTAACGGGCTGTAAAAAAGATGAAGCATCAGAACCTGCTCCTGCCGGTAACAATGGATCTGGACTAAGCGCTGTACCTTCGAACTTTACTCAAAAAGTTTTATTAGAGACTTATACAGGCGCAGGACAACCACAATCAACTGATGGATTCGTTAAAATTTCAAACATAACCACTACGAACTCCACTAAAGCAATTCCCGTTTCTATACACTTTAGTGATGGAATGGAAATAGCACAGTACACCACATTAACGAATACCTATAGCAATGGCAATCCCATGACCTTCCCATCGGCCATGGTGAATCGAACAGCCTCCGTAGGTCAAGTTATACTGAACAGAACACAGTGGCAATCCAACTTTGATGTTGCAAAAGCAAAAACTGCTAAATGCGGACTAGCCATCGAGAGTGCCATTTCGGGAAGCAATGCAACAATTATCGTTCATTGTGGGTTCAATCAAACGCTCGCAGGCAACTATACGGTAACAACTTATTTAACGGAAGATAATGTTGCCGGATCAGGTTTGATGTATGATCAACGTAACTCTTACAATAGTTCAAGCGGACATCCTTACTATGGTGTAGGTGATCCCATCTTAGGATTTAATCATAATCAGGTATTAAGAAAAGTGCTTTCCACTCCACTAGGAGATCCCATCACAGGAAGCAATCTCACTGCTAATGGAAAACAAATCTTTACGTATTCTACTTCCATATCAGGATTTAAATCAAATGATTTATACGTTGTGAGTTTTATTAATAAGGTAGGAAGTACTACTACGGCTCATGAAATTATGAACGTTCAAAAGGTAAAAGTTGGAAATACACAGTCGTGGGATTAGCATAAATTTGATAATATTAAAAAAAGGCTTCCAATGATGGAAGCCTTTTTTATTTAATACAATTGTTGATCCGAATCAACTTCGATACTGCTTTAAAATACATTAAATAAATGAAAGTGTTTTGTAAGATTTAATCAACTTTGACTAAATCTTATTTTTAAATCCTAGTAATATTGTTTCATAAATAATTCAAACCAACGATAAAAATGAAAAAAATATTCCTTTATGCAATCGCTTCTGGGTTCATCTTCACTTCTTGTCAGAAAGAAGATTCATCAGAGCCTACTACAAACAATGGATCAAAAACAGCACCCTCTCAAACGGTAAGTCCAGTTCCCTCATCATTCGTTAAGAAAGTGATGATCGAGGAGTTTGCAAGTACCACTGATGGCCTGTCACCTGAATCAGCTGATCTAATATTTAACATTGTCAGAAGTAAGCCAGATCGAATCTACCATGCCGCTTTACACAGCATGGATGCGATGACTATATCACAAACCAATCGACTTTTGACTGCTTTTACGCCAAGCGCTACTACACTACCCTGTGCTACTTTCGATAGATTAAGTATAAATGGAACTACATACCAGCCGATGACAAAATATTCGAATGCTGCAAATTCATTGTTATTAAAGCCAGCAAATTGTGGTCTTGCAATGCGTTCAAGTATCAACAAAACCACTGCCAATCTTGATGTTTATGCAGGTTTCAAAAGCACAGCTACAGGAACGTACAAAGTGACTACCTACCTAATAGAAGATGTTGTTATCAACGGTTCACCGAATTACTTCCAAGACAATTCATCCAATGGAAATCCTACCAGTAATTTCTTTAACGCGGGAAATCCCATCATTGGCTTCCCTCATAAAAATGTTGTACGAAAAGTAATAAGTGCTGATATGGGAGATGCAGTAAATCCGGGAACACTTGCCAACGGAAGCACCGCAGTATTAAGCTATGAGATTGATATGCCAAGCAAACTTGGAACCAATAGCAACTGGAAAATCATTTCCTTCATTTCAGACGCAACAACAAATGAAATCCTTAATGTTCAAATGAGTGACTTAGGGATATTAAAAAACTGGAACTAATCTATAAAACATAAATTTATTTGCAAGAGGGGTGTCGAAGGCGACACCCTTTTTGCGTTCACTTAAATTTCAGAGTGAATAAGTGCACTAATTTCAGCTATCATCATGGCTGTTGCGCCCCAAATGGCAACATCGTCAATCCGATAAGTGGGAGCTTCTACAGATGATCCATTCGAACTCTTAAATACTTCAATAGAAATGTTCCCTTGATCGAGAAATGAAAATACAGGAAGCAATAAAACTTTTTTTACTTCGGCTTCGCTCAAAATAAACTCGGGAATCGCATTCATATATCCCAAAAACGGATGCACTAAGAAATTACTAGGTGGAATATAGAGTGAAGTTAATTTTCCTAATAAACAAACCTGGTCAGGTACAATGCCCAATTCTTCATTCGCTTCGCGCAAAGCAGTGGCTAATAAATCTTCGTCACCTTCCCGCTTCCCGCCCGGAAAACTTATTTGTCCTGAATGAGAAACGGGACCTTCACTTCGCTCAATGAGAATAATTCGAGGAGAAGAATTTATCGGATCGGGAACGATTAAAGCCAAAACAGCTGCAGTACGATAACCGGAATTAATTAAAACAGATTCATGGAATGGTTTTCGATGTAATGGCGCCATTTTTTCATGCGCACCCTGCCCAGGCAAACCTTTATCTATGCGAAAAGATAAGTCAGCTATCCATTGATCAAATCCATCTTTATTCATTAAGATACCGGCTGAGCTGATCGTTCTATTTTTCTTTCTCCAATTTGTTGTCTCCACATGGCATAATACAATCCTTTTTGTTCTAACAACTCTTCGTGTCGACCTAATTCAACGACTTCCCCTTTCTCCAATACATAAATTACATCAGCATGCATAACCGTTGACAATCGATGAGCAATTAAAATGGTAATGTGTTTTCGATTGGTAGAAATAGATCGTATCGTTTCATTAATTTCTTCTTCTGTCAATGAATCCAAAGCTGATGTTGCTTCATCAAAAACCAATAACGAAGGATTTCGGAGTAATGCTCGTG
>JBJXGU010000191.1:0-8145 GCA_046160245.1 Bacteroidia bacterium | reverse complement strand
TTTTCTCGCAAAGGCGCGGAGGCGCTAAGGCTGCGCTTCACAAAGTGCGCTAAGGTCTGTCTCTAATTAAAATCTCTGTGTCCTCCATGAAAAACCTCCGTGAACTCTGTGGTAAATGAAAGTCTCTAAAAACAAGAATGAGTTAGATTCTAATTTTGCGACCCTTGCGCTCCCGATACTTCGGGACCTTGCGTTCCTAGCGGTTAATTTTTCTCTGTGTGCTCTGTGAAAAACTCTGTGACCTCTGTGGTAAAAGAGGATCTTTTGAAATTACGAATTCTCATTCTAGATAACTAACACCTTTTACAACAGAATCGAAATTGTTCTTAAGCAATCGTACTTCCGTTCTTCGTATCTCTTGCTGGTTGCACAAACACTAATTTCCCATCACCATCTTCCGCCATTAAAATCATTCCATTCGATTCAATACCTTTAATTTTTCGGGGAGCTAAGTTAGCGAGCAAGGTTACTTGTTTACCAATAATTTCATCGGCATTAAAATGAAGCGCAATTCCACTCACAACAGTACGCGTATCGATTCCGGTATCCAATGTAAGTTTTAAAAGCTTATCCGCTTTCTCTACTTTCTCTGCTGCAATAATGGTGGCTACTCGTAAATCCATCTTACTGAAATCGTCGTATGTAGTTACATCCTTAAAGGGAGTTAATGATTTCTCCCCTGTAGAAATTTCTTCTGCAGGTGTGTTATTTATTTTAGTTGCTTCCAACTTTTGAATTTGTTTAGTGATTTCTTCGTCTTCTATTTTGTCAAATAATAAGGATGCTTCACCCAGTGCATGTCCTGCAGTAAATGCATCATTCCCAAAAGCCTCCTCCCAATTTTTAGCATCAATGTTTAACATGCCCTGTAATTTCTGAGAGGTAAATGGGAGAAAGGGTTCACATAAATACGAAAGCGCAGCAGTTATTTCTAGTGCTATATTTAAAATAGTTCCTACTTTTTCTGGATCTGTTTTATACAATTTCCACGGTTCGGTATCGGCTAAATATTTATTTCCGGATCTTGCTAAATCCATCACATGTGAAAGGGCTTCACGGAAACGATAACGTTCAATACTCTCTTGAACTAGTTTAGGTGCAGAGGTAAGTGCATCCAAACAAGTTTTTTCAGCATCATCTAATTTTCCTCTTGCTGGAACTTTATTTTCAAAATATTTAGCAGTCAACACCAATGTTCTATTCACAAAATTTCCGAACACGGCGACCAACTCATTGTTGTTACGATCTTGAAAATCTTTCCAAGTGAAATCATTGTCCTTGGTTTCAGGAGCAGTAGCACATAATGCATAACGCAATACATCTTGCTTATTGGGGAAATCCAATAAATACTCGTGCAACCACACCGCCCAATTGCGTGAGGTAGAAATCTTATCTCCTTCTAAATTTAAAAATTCATTAGCAGGAACATTTTCAGGTAAGATATAATCCCCGTGTGCTTTTAACATGGCGGGGAAAATGATGCAATGAAAAACGATATTGTCTTTTCCAATAAAATGAATTAACTTACTATCATCTTTCTTCCAGTAATCTTCCCATTGAGAAGTTAATGCCTTCGTTGCAGAGATGTAACCGATGGGTGCATCAAACCACACATACAAAACCTTGCCTTCATTTCCAGGCAGCGGAACGGGTACACCCCAATCGAGGTCGCGCGTTACTGCGCGTGGCTGCAATCCTTGATCGAGCCAACTCTTACACTGACCAAAAACATTTTTCTTCCAAGCATCTTCCTTACCCAACAACCATTCATTCAACCACTCTTGTTGCATCGTATCTAAGGGCAAATACCAATGTTTCGTTTTGCGCAACACAGGAGCTTTTCCACTGAGCTGTGAGTGTGGGTTGATGAGTTCGCGTGGACTCAATGAACTTCCACATTTTTCACACTGATCGCCGTACGCATTTGGATTCGCGCACTTCGGACACGTCCCCGTAATGTAACGATCGGCTAAAAACAGATTTGCTTCTTCATCAAAATATTGTTCTGATTCTTCTTCCTTAAAAACACCTTTATTATAAAGAGTTGTAAAAAAATCAGAAGCCGTTTCGTGATGAATTTTATCAGAAGTACGATGATAGATATCAAAAGAAATTCCGAACTCCTGAAAGCTATCGCGCATCATGACATGATACGTATCCACAACTTGCTGCGGCGTGATGCCTTCTTTGCGCGCACGCAACGTGATCGGCACACCATGTTCATCTGATCCGCAAATGTATTTCACATCCCGCCCCATCAAACGTTGATAGCGAACAAAAATATCGGAAGGCAAATAACAACCTGCAATATGTCCGATGTGTAATGGACCATTGGCATAAGGCAAGGCGGCAGTAACTAAATAGCGCATAGGGGGATTTTCTTCGGTCTTGTAAATTCAATGCAAATGTAGTTAATCTCACAATTCTGCGAGACAGGTTTGAAAATAAGAGGGTTTTACCTGCTAAACGAAGATATTTTTGCGAAAACAATATAAGTCTGAGAGGCAGGCTAAATGAGTTGAACTCCCATTACTGAAGGGCAGGTTTGAAGTCGCGAAACTTCGCGATGAAATTGAATGGGTCTGAAAATGAGAGGGATTTAAGTAGTCTATGTATTTTAGATATTCATTTATTTAATTTCCTACGCTACTTCTCTTAATGATCAAAAGCTTAAAATTCATCAATAATCTAAAAGATCTGTTAAAGGTCTGGATTTGATAATTTGTTATTATCTTTCACTCAGATTTTTATCAGTCAGAAAAAACAATGAGACTTATATTCAAATATTTTGAAAACGGTGTAAAATATTTGCTGATTATATTTTTATTGAATGCAACTATTTCTCAAGCGCAAGAATCTACTTTAGTACTTTCAAATAAATGTACAAAGGGGATTTCTCCTTTCACAAAAGTGAATGGAATTGATCGTCGTTTTCCAGAGAAAGAGTTGGGATTTGTTTTAACAGGTTGGTTAAATAATAATTCAAAAGTTAGTTTTAAAGGAAATTTTATTGATAGTTTATCTCGGTTTTTTCTCAATAAAGATGTTAGCTTAGCTAACGATAATGAAATCTCTATCATTCTTTATGATTTTAGTTTAAGTGAGAAAGCAGAAGAGATGAAGAATATTGTTAGTTTTAAATTATCAATGCGAGTATTTAAAAAAATTGAGGAGAGTAGATTCGAAGAAATATTTTCTATTGATACATTGTATAGAATGAGTTCATCAACGGATTTGACAAAAAAACTTCTTAAGTCGGTAAACGAGCATTTATGTGAGGTAGCTGTTGAACTAAATAAAGTAGAGAATCTTCGAGCAGAAAATAAACCATCTTATACAGTTAGCGAATTGCAAATTCTTGACAGCATAGAAAAGATGAAAACTCCAATTTACATTACGGATAAGTATAAGCCAGGAATTTATTACGATTTTAATCAATTCAAAAATAATTCTCCCGACACCACAACCGTTTATATCGACTCAATTCATACTGATAAAATTAGAGTGATGACGTGGAGTGAAGAAAAGGAGAAAAATGTCCTATTGGATAACAAGTCGGTTTATGCGGTTTGCGATGGTAATTTTCTGCTTAAGGCAACTAGGATGGGTTTTTATGATATGAAAAAAGAAGGATCTGATTTTTATTTTTTTGGTCAAGTTGAACCGAAATATTCAAACAAAAGTAATCGTGTAAGCCCAGTAATTGGTAGCGGAGTTAGTATGGGAGTGGGTATCGGGGTGGCTCTGATTTCAAATGCAATACCGCTTTTAAATAATTATAAAATTAATTATCGAACAGGTAATCCCATTCAAGTAGACAAAGATGAATAGTGTATTGTGGATTGGAGTGAAGGGTGCTGTAAATTTCAGGATGAAGTTTGTCAACCGTGCTGATAAGGATTTCCCAATTAACGAAACCTGTCTATCTTTACTAAACATTGTAATTCCTATCTACTGTTATTTCGGTAGGGTATTGTTTAAATTCAACTATGAATATGGTTAAACACTTTAAGTTTATTATTGCTTTGTTTTTATTAACGATATTGCTGCAAGCGTGCCTACCCATTACTCTAGTAAATAAAGATTATTGGAATTGCAATTCGACAGATTCGAGTGTATTTGTTCCCAATTCAATGTATTTTGAATTAATAGATCATAATAAGTTCTATTTAAAAAGTGTAATATTATATGATAACGGATATTGCGCAATGAGTCATCTGGCAGAATTTTGGAAACAAATGTCGCATAAACAATTTCTAAAAAGAAGGAAAGTTCATTGGGGCAGATATAAAATGTTGAATGATTCCATTGTAATTCAATTTTTTATTCCTAGCGGATGTGGAGGTGGAAGTCCAAATATATACACTGTTAGTCAATTAGCAGGTAAAATGCTATTGACAAATGAAATTATTATTTCAAGTTATCAGTTAAATTATGCATGTTCAGATGCAACATATAAAAAAGGGTATAATATTGTTCCAATTGATACATTTAAGTATTTAGTCAAAAACATACCTTTCCCAAGTGATTCTTCAAACTGGCTTCAAAAGAAAAACTTTGAATAAATTCTTCACGGTAAAATAATTCACCCCTGCAGTACCTGACAGCCAGCAGGCAGGTTCCAACTGCAGAGCGCAGCAATTCGCCATCGCGAAGCCTCGCGACACCAACACACCAATCTACCAATCCACCAACCCGCCAACACACCAATCCACCAATTGCCAAGCGCGTGTCGTAAATTAAATGCTCCTAACTATCTTTGCGTCACCATGAAAATCCCTCCCTACTTAGTTCCCGGAAGTACCATTGGAATTTGTGCTCCTGCACGAAAAGTAAGTCCAGAGGAGATGGCTCCTGGAATTTCTTTATTAGAGAGTTGGGGTTTTAAAGTTAAAACTTCGAAGAATTTATATGCTGCCGAAAATCAGTTTTCTGGGAGTGATGCACAACGTACTGCCGATATGCAAGAGTTGATGGATGATCCATCTGTTGATGCCATCATCAGCGCACGAGGTGGTTATGGTTGTATGCGAATCATCGACCAACTCAATTTTAATCGCTTCGCACAAAAGCCAAAATGGATCATCGGATTTAGTGATCTAACCGTTTTTCATAATCACCTGCACCAACAATTGCAAATTCCAAGTATACATGCGGCCATGGTGTTTAGCATGGGCAGCGATCGGTGTACACCCGATGCACTCGAGAATTTGAGAAAGCTACTAACGGGTGCGGAGATCCGTTATTCAATTGAAAATTCATCGTGGAATAGAAATGGTAAAGAAGAAGGTATTTTAGTGGGGGGAAATCTTTCTTTGATGTATGCTTTGTCTGGCTCTGCATCCGACATCGATACCAGAGGTAAAATATTATTTCTCGAAGATTTGGATGAGTACCTCTATCACATCGATCGTATGATGATGCAACTAAAACGTTCGGGGAAACTGGATGGACTTTCTGGTCTCATCGTCGGCGGCATGAGTGATATGCGCGATAATGCGATTCCCTTTGGAAAAACAGCTGAAGAAATTATTTCGGAAATCGTGAGCGAATATACTTTTCCAGTGTGCATGAATTTTCCAGCCGGACATATCCAAAACAATCAGCCACTCATGATGGGAGGAAGGGTGAGTTTGGAGGTTGGGGAGAAAACGTTAATTGAAATCAAAATATCTTAAAGTACATTAGGATTGGTTACGAATTACGAATCTTTACGAATGTACGAAATACGAATTCACGAATATTCGAATGCGCGAATGCGTTACAATAGTATACGACCAATCTAATAATCACCTTGCAGCTTAATGAATTGACGAAAATTAGAACGGAGAGTAGTGCCTCTAAAATCTAAAATCCAAAATCCAACATCTTTCCATTATATTTGTAGAATCAATTTTTCTAAAACTCATTTTATAAAAACGAATTTATGACCGACATTGAAAAAATTGGTGAGCGCGGTGAAGCCATCGCAGTTCGCTATCTCCAACAAATTGGCTACAAAATTTTAGCTCGAAACTTCCGTTATCAAAAAGGCGAAATCGACATCATTGCAACCGACGAAAGGTTTCTGATTATCGTAGAGGTAAAGAGTCGGAGCTTTCCGAGTTATGGGAGTCCGGAAGCATCCATCGGCCAAACAAAAACCGACTTGATGGCACTCGCAGCTGGGTTTTATCAAGAGCTTTACGATATCCGACTTGAGATCCGATTTGATGTCATTTCCATCATCTTCCGAAAAGGGAAGAAAGCCCAACTGACTCATATGAAAGAAGCCTTCCATGCTCGTTAAGGTTCCCAATTGTCAATAACTCCAATTGGACTTTACTAAGATTTTGACTTATTTGGTGTATTTATCATCAAATCAATGCTTTTTAGCCTAAAATTCATGTAAAATCAACGTTACTTATCAACAATTAATTACGATCTTTGCAGCCCTATTTATAGAAAATAAAATGAAAAAGAAAAGTAGCCCCGGCCGTGACGGTTCACGTGGCAGCAACGACCGCTCTCGACCTGCGACAGGAAGAGGCAAATTCACAAGAAACGATAATAGCGGTGACCGCCCAGCACGCTCAGAAAAGAAATCTCCATGGGATTCTTTCGATAACGAAGGAAGCTCTCGACCAGCTAGAGGAAGAAGTGATTCTAGCGAAGGAGCGAAACGCACATACCAACGTAGAGATGATAGCGGAGAAAGTCGCGCACCATTTTCAAGGGGACGCGAAGACAGATCGGAGAGCGGAGATCGCAGAGCACCTTTTACGAGAGGCAGAAGTGATTCTAATGACGGTGAAAAAAGACCTTATCAACGAAGAGAAGAGGGTAGTGATCGCGGATTTTCAAGAGGCAGAAGCGATTCTAATGACGGAGAAAAACGTCCATATAAAAGAAGAGACGAAGAAGGAAATACAGAGCGTGGATTTTCACGAGGAAGAAGTGATTCCAGCGAAGGAGAGAAAAGACCATTTAAAAGAAGAGACGATATCGGAGAGAGTCGCGCACCATTTTAAAGAGGAAGAAGTGATTCCAATGACGGCGAAAAACGACCATATCAAAGAAGAGAAGAAGGTGGAGAAAGCCGTGCGCCATTTTCAAGAGGAAGAAGTGATTCCAGTTATGGAGCGAAAAGACCATATAAAAGAAGAGACGATATCGGAGAGAGTCGTGCACCATTTTCAAGAGGAAGAAGTGATTCCAATGACGGCGAAAAAAGACCATATAAAAGAAGAGACGAGAACGGAGAAGAGCGCGCACCATTTTCAAGAGGTCGCGAAGACAGAGCAGAGAGCGGAGAGCGGAGAGCGCCATTTACACGTGGCAGAAGTGATTCTAATGACGGTGAAAAACGCCCTTTTGCAGAGCGGAGTTCTGAGCGCGGAGAGCGCGGAAGTAGAGAGCGAAGTTCGGAGAGCGGAGAGCGAGGTTTTTCACGTGACAACGAAACTCGTCCCTATAAAAAGCGTGATAAAAGCGGACCACCAAGTAGAGAAGATCGCCACTCACGTTTTGAAGAGAAATCATCTTACAGAGATCGTCCTACCTACGGAAAAAGTGGAGGTCGACGTGGCGCACCGCGTAAACGTAGTGCGAGTACAGGCGATGATTTAACAGGTGAAATTCGATTGAATCGCTTTATTGGTATGGCTGGAATTTGTTCGCGTCGCGAAGCTGATGATTTGATTACCGCAGGAGTTATTTCGGTAAATGGTCAAGTCGCAACCGAACTCGGAATGAAAGTGAAACCAGGTGATGATATCCGTTATAACGGTGAGCGTATCCGAAATGAAAAGCATGTTTATCTTTTGTTGAATAAACCCAAAGATTATATCACAACGTCTGACGATCCGAACGATCGTAAAACCGTGATGGAATTAATTGCAGGCGCATGTCCGGAACGAGTTTATCCAGTAGGACGCCTCGATAGAAATACCGTTGGACTTTTATTATTTACCAACGATGGTGATTTAGCTCGTCATTTAACACATCCAAGTTCTCGCGTGAAGAAAATTTATCAAGCCGAACTCGACAAAAATTTTAAAGTTTCTGATGCACGTCGTTTGCAAGAAGGCGTAGAGTTGGAAGATGGTGTGAGTAGTGTCGATGAAATTTCAATCGGTAATGCGAAAGACGATAAGAAAGTGGTTG
>JBJXGU010000190.1:0-3211 GCA_046160245.1 Bacteroidia bacterium | reverse complement strand
AATCCGTCATCCACTCTACTAGCTTTTCATCTCCTTGAAAAGAATTTGATTTAATATTTTTTAGATGAACAGGTTGATTTGTTTTAATCGCTGCCATCACAAAGAAAAAAACAGCTGCAGACCAATCTGCAGGAATGGAACTGTTTTTAACTTGATACTTTTCTTCAATGCCTATGCCATTGTCGGAGATTTCAAATTCCCAATGGGCATGTGTTTCTGCATAGGAGATTTCTATTTCAGGCTGAGAAATGTTGTCAATTTAAATGGCATTTTCTAGCAAAGTCTCCAACACCGATTTCAATGCATACTCATCCCATAAAATACACGGTTAATTTGGTCGTCGATCAGTAGAAAAAAACAATAAATTTGAAAAGCAATTGATTTTCAGACCTTTCTTCAAGAAGCTGATGCTTAAATCATGAATATTTTTTATATTAGTCCAATGAATTTAAAAGAGTCGATACAGAGGAAATTGACAGAATTTTTATCCTTATGCAAAAGTCATCAAGTAAAATCAATACATGCCTTTGGTTCATCTATAAATAATAATTTTAATGATGAAACCAGTGACTTTGATTTGCTCATTGAAATAGATAGTGATGATCCAATTGTACGCGGAGAAAACCTTTTAAGTATTTGGGATAAGCTTGAGGAATTATTTCAGAGAAAAGTAGATTTGCTTACCAATTCATCTATTCGTAATCCTATTTTAAAACGGAGTATTGACTCAACGAAAATCTTAATTTATGATGGAAAAGAGCAAAAAATATCTTTCTGATATTTTAATGGCGATTGAATTAATTGAGGAATTCAACTTTGGAATTAATGATTTCAATCTTTATGATAAGTAAAAGTTAAAAATGTCCAGTTTTTTTGATAATAAACTGGACAAATATGCTATCTTTGGAGAATTCCATTTAACATGAAAATAACTGATTACATAGCATTTACGATAGACAGACTACCGAAGGGTTATATTTTCACCTATGCTGACTTTTCTACCGAGGTGAATCCTCAGGAAGCGATTATAAAAGCACTAAATAGGATGGCGAGAGCGGGTAAAATTGCAAAACTATCCAAAGGCAAATATTACAAACCAGAAACTTCACCATTTGGCGACCTCCTACCCAACCAAAAACAGGTTGTAAAGGATTTATTGGAAAAAGATGGTAAAGTCATAGGTTACCTCACTGGCTACAGCATATACAATCAACTAGGTCTTACAACGCAAATTAGTAACGTCATCCAAATTGGTAAAAAGCAAGTGCGCCCGGCTCTTCAAAGAGGTCGCTACATAATCGCTTTTATTAGACAAAAAAACACCATAACTCAGGAGAACATTCCATTATTTCAAATTCTTGACTCCATACGATTCATAAAAAGAATTCCAGATGCAACCATAGAAACTTCTTGTAAACGATTTCTAGCCATACTTAAAAACCTTTCCGCTGAAGAATTAAGATCTATTATACGATTAGCTCTAAAATACCCACCTTCCACGAGAGCGTTGTTGGGTGCTATGTTAGATAAGCTAAAAAAAGAAAATTTATCAGTGAATCTTTTCAATTCATTGAATCCAATAACAAAGTACAAATTAAATGGTGCTGCAATTGTGTTGACAACAGCAAAAAAATGGAATATCGTATGACCTTGCACCATGAAACAGTGCTTTTCTCTAAAACATTAAGAGCAGCCTCAGATCATCTTGAAGTAAAACTAGAATTTGTAGAGAAAGATTACTGGCTTACTTTAGTATTAGCAAATTTGGCCAGAAGTAAATTTGCGGAAATGGCAGTATTTAAAGGCGGGACATCACTTTCAAAAGGCTATAATCTCATTGAAAGATTTTCAGAAGATGTTGATATTGCTATTTTGCACAACAAAGCTAAAACAGGGAATGAAATTAAGACAATCATCCGCACCATTGAAAAGGAAATTTCTGTAGACCTCACTGAATTAGAAATTCGTGGTGTTACTAGCAAAGGTTCAAGATTCCGGAAATCTGTCTTTGAGTATTTAAGTATTGATAAAAGCAATCAAAATAATAAATTAATTATTGAAGTCAATTCATTTGCAAATCCAATCCCATTTCTACAACTTCCAATTCAAAGTTTCGTGTATGACTTTTTATTGCATTCTAAAAATATAGTATTCATTGATCAGTATCATCTACATCCATTTGAAATAAATGTATTGAGCAAAGAACAAACTTTGATAGAAAAATTGGTTTCGCTGATTCGAGTTTCTTACTCTAGAAATGCAACAGAAAGCATCTCAACTAAAATTCGACATTTTTACGATTTGTATTTCTTGATGAATGATCCTTTATGTGAAGCGCTTTTATCAACCACAGACTTTAAAAAGCAATTTGAACAAGTTCTACAAGACGACAGATCCTTATTCACTGAACCTCTGGGATGGCAAAGTAAAAAACTATCCGAGTCTCCCTTGATCAATGATTTTGAAAATACATGGAAACAATTGAAGGGAAAATATCAAACTGAATTATCAGCCTTAGCTTACAGATCTATACCTTCAGAAGAAAAAGTTGCACAGAAAATGAAGGACTTATTGATATTAATTGGGTAAATTTCGATATCTCATGAATACCAGAATATACATTGATACTTGGCTCGAATTGAAGCCCTATACAACTTATAACAATGACGATCTATTTTATTTGAATCTAAGTAATGAAGTGAAGAAGGTCATTCTAACTAGTAGCCATGATCAGCAATTTTTCGATTTAGTGGATAAAGAGGATATTGATTTACTGTGTTGCTTTTTATGTGCCTATTTAGAAGACCTCGCTTCCGAAACGAATATATGGAATACTTTTGTGCGAATTCACAAACGTATGTATCAAAGGCCTCTTCCTTTTTACAATTTGGATGATTATTACGAGGAGGAATTCAATCCGCAAGACATTAGTTTTTTAATTTGGTATTTTCTTGATCAAAGAGTTGAAGGAAAATTGATAACACCCACTAATCCCTTTATCACCGAAACTGCGGATGAAATCATGGAGTTGTTTGATCAAGCATGGGGAGATGCGCCTGTCAACATTAAATTGAAAACGTACTTTCATCTTGATGAAGATGAAAAAGATTATTACAAAGCGAGAAATTTAATGGATATTCTTCTTTTTCAATCCTATTTGTTCTATCCAGATACAACCATGAGAATGTTGAATATGGAGATTGATACCATC
>JBJXGU010000189.1:0-4695 GCA_046160245.1 Bacteroidia bacterium | reverse complement strand
GTGAATTGGTGATATGTAATGGATGATTCATAATTTTATTAAACTTTGTGTACTAATCAACTTGAAATAATCTCAAGTTCTTATAGATTGTTTTTTCTTTGCGATTCTTTAGGGTAACTTTGCGACTTCTTCGGCCTTTGCGAGTTATTAACTTTGCGCCTCTGCGCCTTTGCGAGCAATTTTCCTCTGCAAAAACCCTAGAGTCCGTTTACGATTCGAGTGATACCAGATTTAATTGTTTCAGAATTAAAATTTACAAGTAATCCCAATTTCTTATTACTAATTTTTAGATAGGTCAATAACTGTTTTGGATGAACGGGAGCGATGTTTTCTACGGATTTTATTTCAATAATTATTTTATTATCGACAATGATATCAGCTCGGAAACCTAATTCCATATTCTGTCCTTTATGCACTAACGGAATTCCCACTTGCGACTGAAATGGAATTCCCTTTACACTCAGCTCGTAACAAATGATTCTTTCATAAACCGATTCCAATAATCCTGGACCATATTCAACATGAATTTTATAGAATATATCGACAAGTATTGCAGACAATTCATTGATTGAAATCTCGGCGTAGTATTCAGGTATTGGTTCTTCAAGATGGGCTTCTTCGTCGGTAATAATGTAATTCATATCAAATGGGTTTATAATAAAGTTAATTCTTTTTCTTCGCTTTTCTCTTCGCTTCTCTTCTTGGCTTTTTTTCTCGCAAAGGCCGAAGAAGGCGCAAAGGCTGCGCTTCGAGGCGCTAAGGTTCTCTTCGCTTTTTTGTCGCTGAGGCTCTAAGATTCTCTTTGGTTTTTTTGAGATTTATTTACACCATATGCCGGGCTTCCTTCAAATGCTTCAGCATATCGATGGACATCGACGAAAGATCGTATTTACACTTCCATCCCCAGTCTTCTTGTGCACGTGAATCGTCGATACTTTTTGGCCATGAATCGGCAATATCTTGACGGAAATCAGGAGCATAATTGATGTTGAATTCAGGAATATGTTTTTTAATTTCTGCTGCAATTTCGCTTGGGGTAAAACTTATTCCACCTAAGTTATAACTACTGCGGATTTTTACTTCTTGTGCTGGTGCATCCATCAACTCTAATGTTGCGCGAATGGCATCGGGCATATACATCATCGGCAATGCGGTATCTTCCTTCAAGAAACAAGAATATGAACCTTTGTCAAGCGCTTGATGATAAATATCCACTGCATAATCGGTAGTGCCGCCACCGGGTAATGCTTTGTAGGAAATTAATCCAGGATAACGAATGCTACGAATGTCAACACCAAACTTATTGAAATAATATTCGCCCCAATGTTCACCAGCCAATTTACTAATTCCATAAAC
Organism: Bacteroidia bacterium; assembly: GCA_046160245.1. GTDB lineage: Bacteria > Bacteroidota > Bacteroidia > AKYH767-A > OLB10 > JAJTFW01. Next base: position 3,339 of record JBJXGU010000189.1, on the reverse strand, counting down.
GGTACTTGGATCTTTTACACAAAACTGTGGAGTATGAACACGTGGTGTTGAAGGACCAAACACTGCAATGCTCGAAGGCCAAAATATTTTAAGATCATTTTTTTCTTTTGCAATATCGAGCAGAATAAATAGGCTATCCATGTTCAATCGCCAAGCGGCTTTCATTTTTTGCTCGGCGGTTGCACTCAACAAGGCGGCTAACAAATAAACTTCCTTCACATTATTCTTCGTAATTGCATCGGCTACTGCTGTTGCATCCAGCACATCTAACTTTAAAAATGGTCCACTCTCGCTGAGGAAACCACTTTGTTCCTTCACATCTGCTGCAATCACTTTGCTTCCACCGTTCAACTCACGCAAAGTGGAAACGAGGTCGGTACCAATTTGTCCCGCGGCCCCTAAAATTAAAGTTGTATCTCCTTTTGACATAATTCTATTTCAATTCATTCATTTTTGATCTCAACAATTCTAAACTCTGACTATGGTTCTCAATGTTTTGTTTAGTTTGTTCGATTTTATCTTTATTTTCTTTAATTTGATTTTCGTTACTTTCAATTCGCTTCTTCATATTCTCATTGTCTGCCGCCATGCGCTCATTGTTTTTTATCAATTTCTGCTGCGCTTTCTTTTCCTTCTTAAACTGATCGTTTACCGCTTCTAATTTATTGTTTACTCCATCCTTGGATTGCTTCAAAGCAAAATCATACACAATCGTCTCTAATCTTTTCATGTAAGTAGCATCGCCTGTTGGAGAAACAAATACACCTGCTTTTAAAAAAGCAACTTTCATCAACATTCCCTCTGCTTCTTTTGAAAATATGGCATAAATTTCAATCGACTCCGATCCTAATCCATTGATGACGGTATGCTCACCTTTAATTTCTTTTCTCGATTTACGTACCTTCGCACCGTTAGTCTTCAAGAAACTTGTCCAACTTTTTTTGAGCGACTTTTCTTCCGTATGTGGGATCTTCACCCGCAAACTTGGATTATAGCCAGACCCAATTTGGTCAATTCCATTTTCAATACTTACATTTTGCGCTCTCACTGCATTTGCAAGGAACAACATCAAAATTAATAATGCTATATTTCTCATATTATTGCTTTACTAAACCGTATTAAATTTATATCTCTGTTACGCCACCCGAAATTACGAACTTCATCATTTCGGTTCCCGAGGCATTGATATTTTGTACATGATTGGCCTCTACAATGACCAACTGACCATTAAAACCATAGGAAAATGGTAGGTAAACCGCCATTTTCTCTTGACCTAATCCGAGTTGTGAAAGATCATTTTCAGTGATAAATCCGATGCGTTGCACCGAGGGATTCTGGTTTACCGTCACCAAAACTGGTTGGTTAAATCGCTTTTTCTCTCCTACGAAAGCTTCAATCAAGTCCTTCACTGAAGAGTAAATCACCTTCAACAAAGGCGTTCGTTCCAAAATCCCTTCGAACATGATAAAGAATGGATTACGAACAAAGCGTGTTCCTACATACCCCATCAACGTAATGACAGCCAATATGATAAGAATACCTACACCCGGTAAACGTAAATCATCAATGCCCGGGAAGTGGATAGGAAGCAAATTGTCCATCCAAACCACGGCTTGAAATACAACGTATACTGTTACTACAGAGGGGACTACGAATAATAATCCTTGAAAGAAATAACTGCCTAATTTTTTCATGATTGCTCTTGAAGGTTTCCCTTTTAAAGATTTCACAAATATCCATAAAATGGATGGCTCTTCCTTTATAATTCGCGCTTTCTTTGCGGTGTGGGAGAAGAAAATTCATTTAATCCTAAGAATTGGAAAGACTGGATCTTGCTACATGAGCATTTATCAGTGTCAGACATCGCGCTACGCCTTCGTCAGAAAACAGAACTTCCACTTTCCGATTTGCTAAATCAGCTAAAAGGTCGACAAATAGCCAAGATAAAGCTTCCTTCATGGTATGCCAATTTGGATGTTATTTATCCCGATGGATTGATATTGGAACAATGTTCTTCAGAAGTTACAGCACAATTCAAAACACAGTTTGCAGCACAAAAAAAGGTGGTGGATTTGACGGGCGGATTAGGGATCGATAGTTTAGCTTTTTCGAAAGTGGCTAAAAAAGTAAGGTATTGCGAACCGGATGAAAAACGATGCGGTGCAGCGAAAAATAATTTTCAAGCCTTTCAAAAAAATAATATTGAAGTTATTTGCGGTGATGCGAAAACGTTGGTGGATCAAGGTATCACTGATGATGCAGAACTCATCTTCATTGATCCTTCGAGAAGAAATGACAGCGGAAAAAAGATTTTTCGTATTGAAGAATTACAACCTAACGTGATTGAATTAAAAGAAAAATTATTGCGAAATGGTGCACATGTTATTGTAAAATTGGCTCCGATGCTCGACATCAGCGAAGGCATTCGACAATTGCCCGAAACATTTCGGGTAAATGTACTTTCATGGAAAGGGGAATGCCGGGAGCTGTTATTTCATATTAAGAAAGGCGGTACTTCGCCGCAGATTCATTGCCACGATTTAGATGGAAATAGTCCGTCATTAACTTTTGATTATTACAAAGCTTCCCAACTTCCCTTATCGTTTTCCGAACCTAAAAAGTACATTTACGAACCTAACGCATCGGTTCGAAAAGCGGGAGCATGGAAATCGATTTGTGATCAGTATCCAGTGAGTATTTTACATGCGAATACACATCTTTTTACGTCGGATGAAAAAATAATTTTTCCGGGAAGATGTTTTAAATTGCTGGAGGTGATGCCGTATAAAAAGGAAATTATTTTAGAGAAATTGGCAGGACGATGTGCGCAAATGGTATTTTATAATTTTCTGGAAGAGCCGGTGAAGGTGAAAAAGAAAATTAATGTGAAATCGGGTGAACCACTTTACTTGTTTTTTGTGAGCTTGCAGGATGGAGGAGCGCGTGTGCTGCTTTGTGCGCTAGTTGATTGAACACTGATTCTTTATGATGATTATGCTTTTTTATGATTGCTTCTAGACTCAAAAACCTCATTTTCAAATTAACTCATCTTCAAATTTTCAAATTGATCACGCGATTTTTTCGGAAGTTTTTTTACGACTTCATCGAAGCTATGATCGATGAGTTTTTTTATTTCTTTGGCTCCGAGGTCGTCATGAAGAGAAACGGTGTTCCAATGTTTCTTATTCATATGCCAACCTGGTTGCACGGCAGCATAACGTTCACGCAGTTCCGCAGCATACTCGGGATCACATTTTAGGTTGATGGTATCGGGGGCACTGATGCTGATGAGCGCAAACATTTTTCCCATCACTTTAAAAACAAGTGTATCCTCATCAA
>JBJXGU010000188.1:0-11722 GCA_046160245.1 Bacteroidia bacterium | reverse complement strand
TTCTGAATTCTTAATTCTTAATTCTTAATTAAACCTACCACATCCCCAACTCCAACCTTGCTTCTTCGCTCATCATGTCTTTTTCCCAGGGGGGATTGAAGGTGATTTCTACTTTGGCGGTGTTTACATCGGGGATATCGCGTACTTTTTGTTCTACGTCGGGAGGGAGTGTTTCGGCTACGGGGCAAGCTGGTGACGTGAGGGTCATCATGATGTGTACATCGTTGCCTTCGTTGATGTTGATTTCGTAAATCAATCCCAACTCCCAAATGTCAACTGGAATTTCCGGATCATAGCACGACTTCAATACATCGATGATGCGATCGCGTAATGATTTCACTTCAGGAATGGGATTCGTTTCGGTCATTGTAGTTTCGGTCGTCGTAGTTTCTGCCTCGGTCATACTTCAATTATTTGTTAGCGCTTGTCATGGCCAGCGCGTACGTTTTCATTTGCTTTATCATCGAAGAAAGACCATTTGCACGTGTCACTGCAATATGTTGACGCAATCCAAGCGCGTCGATGAATTCCAGCTTCGCTTCGAGTACATCTTCTGGAGTTTGACCCGACAAGACCATCATCAGCAATGCAATTTCTCCTTTTACAAAAGTTGAATCGCTATCGGCGCTGAAGAATAATTTTCCGGCGCGCTCCTCTCCATTCAGCCATACTGAACTTTGACAGCCTTTGATTTTATATTCGTCAATTTTATATTTATCCTCGAGTGGACCTAACTTTTGCCCGAGCTCAATGATATAATGATATTTCTCTTCCCATGTATCGAATAACTCGAAGTCGGAAAGAATTTCCTTTTCTATTTCTAACATTGTACTCATGCTACCGAATGGGTTTGCAATAAGGCAATGGCCTTGGTTAGATTTTCGGCGAGCGCATCAATCTCCTCCTTGGTATTGTAAAACATAAACGAAGCACGAAGTGTTCCTGGTATTTTAAAGAACTGCATCACGGGTTCTGTGCAATGATGTCCTGTTCGCACTGCTATTCCTTTCGTGTCGAGAAACATTCCGGCATCCATCGCATTCACTCCTTCAATCACAAATGATACTACACTTGCCTTTTCAGTGGCGGTGCCAATGAGTCTAACGGTAGGGATTTCCGAAATTAACTTCGTTGCATAATTAAGCAACTCCTTTTCCCAAGCTGCTGCGGCTTTTCGATCGAGTTGATTCCAATAATCGATGGCAGTGCCTAGTGCAATGACATCCGCAATATTGGGTGTGCCCGCTTCGAACTTAAATGGAACTTCATTGTATGTTGTTTTCTCAAAACTCACCGAAGCAATCATCTCCCCACCACCTTGATATGGCGGCATGGCTTCCAATAAATGCAGTTTTCCATAGAGACAACCGATTCCAGTTGGAGCTAATATTTTATGTCCGCTAAATGTGAAAAAATCAGCATCCAGGTCTTGCACATCAATCACTTCATGCGCTGTACTCTGTGCTCCATCCACTAAAACGGGAATTCCTTTTGCGTGAGCTTGACGAATAATTTCCTTCACTGGATTATTCGTTCCCAATGAATTTGAAATATGTACTATGGAAACAAACTTTGTTCTGTCGGTTAACAAGGCAGGCAATTGATCCATCAACAACTCCCCTTTCTCATTCATGGGAATAACTTTCAGAACAGCTCCTTTCTCTTCACACAACATTTGCCACGGAACAATATTACTATGATGTTCCATCGCCGAAATTAAAATTTCATCTCCTTGACCGATGTTCTTCCGACCATAGGTTGAAGCGACCAAATTAATTGCTTCAGTAGTTCCGCGCACAAAAATAATTTCTCGCTCTGAACTGGCATTAATAAATGTTTTTACTTTTTCACGTACGGCATCAAAAGCAGAGCTTGCTTTTTGGCTGAGAAAATGGACACCACGATGTACATTGGCATTCGTCGTACTGTAATAATCAACTAAAGTATCAATGACTACTTTTGGTTTCTGCGACGATGCAGCATTGTCAAAATACACCAATGGTTTTCCATACGCTTTCTCCGACAAGATCGGAAACTCGCTACGAATTTTATTGATGTTGAAAGGGGTCATACTATTTTCGTTCACTTTTATATTCTACTATTCATTCATCTAAAGAAGAAAAAGAATTCATCTCCATTTCTATAAAGTGAATCTCGCCTTCAGAATAATTTATGCTTCGATCTGCAATGCCGATAATTTTACATCCAGCAATTGCATCAAACTTTCACGTAATGTTTCATTCTCTACTTGCTCAATCACATCCGCAGCAAAAGCATGATTCAATAGAGATCGTGCAACGGTTTCACCAATACCGCGAGCGCGGAGATAAAATAAAGCTTCATCATCCAGTTGTCCGGTAGTAGCACCATGACTACACTTCACATCATCGGCATAAATTTCCAACTGAGGTTTTGTATTCATGGACGCTTGATTACTCAACAACAAATTTTTGTTTGATTGATACGCATTTGTTTTCTGCGCATCTTCACGCACCCAAATTTTTCCATTGAATACACCTTGTGCTTGATCACCGATAATGCCTTTGTACAATTCATTGCTATAACAATTCGGCATAGCATGATCAACCAAAGTATGATTATCGATTACTTGCTTTTGATTCAATACATATAATCCATTCAAGTAAGCATTTACTTGCTCGTCATCCAAACGGATATTTAAATTATTTCTAACGATAGCTCCACCCAATGTTAAAGTAGTTAGATGCTGATAACTATCGCGCGCCATGTTCACTTTATGATAATTGATGTGTTGGGCTTCATCGCCTTCCACTTGAATTTTAGAATAATGCACACGAGCTGCTTTACCAACCACGACTTCAGAAACCACATTGTTAAAAGTTAATGCTCCAGCTCCTAGCGTATGATAACTCTCCACCACGGTAAATTCCGACTGTTCTTCGGCTACTACTAACACACGAGCTGGAATTAATAATGGATCAACTCCTGGAACCGTTGCAAAGATCAATTGAATCACCGTGTCGTATTTCACTTTCGCATCCACTTTTATGATGATAGGCGAATAACACAACATGGTATTTAACGCTACCATCGCTTCTTCTTCGTAAGAAGCATGCGTAAATAAGTGCGACATAACGGCAGCGTCACTACTAAAATCATCGATACTGCCAATGCGAACACCTTCAGGAATGCCTGTCATGGTAGATGCCGCTACATTCAACTTTCCATTTTCAATGACGCAAAGAATCGCATCCTTGCCAGCAAAACGATATTGTTCAGTGTCGGACTTTGATAACTTTTGTGAGTCGGCCGGACTTGCGGTACGATAATCAGTTTGCGCGATCGAAGTTAAATTCACATACTTCCACTCCTCATGCTTCATGGTGGGGATACCACGATTTGAGAAAGCAACCAACGCTTGTTTACGGATAGCCGCTAACGTTGGATGAGCATTCCCGTATAAATCGGCAAACACCTCCGCCTCTTGAACGAAAGCGGTACTTGCTGTTTGATATTTAGTTATTGTCGACATATATTTTTAAGCGCCTACAGCTACTTCTTCTTTAATCCAATCATATCCTTTCTCTTCCAACTCGAGCGCCAAGTCTTTTGTTCCTGACTTCACGATACGTCCTTTGTACAAGACGTGCACAAAATCCGGAACGATATAATCCAACAAACGCTGGTAATGTGTAATCACAATAAACGAACGATTGCCATCACGCAACGCATTCACACCATTTGATACAATGCGCAATGCATCGATATCTAATCCAGAATCTGTTTCATCTAAAATAGCCAAGGTAGGTTCTAACATGGCCATTTGAAAAATCTCATTGCGCTTTTTTTCTCCTCCACTGAATCCTTCATTCACCGAACGTTGCGTCATGGCTTTATCCATTTCCACCAACGCCATTTTCTCTTTCATTATTTTTAAAAATTCTTTAGAATCATAAGCAGCTAACCCGCGTGATTTACGCACTTCGTTCACTGCGGTTTTCAAAAAGTTAGCGTTACTTACACCGGGAATCTCTACTGGATATTGAAATGCTAAAAACATTCCAGCACGAGCACGATCTTCTGGCGACATGTCCAACAAATCTTTTCCTAAAAAATTTACTTTCCCACCTTCCACTTCATACTCTTCGCGTCCGGCTAACACCGAAGCCAAGGTACTTTTACCAGAGCCATTCGGTCCCATGATGGCATGCACTTCACCGGGCTTCACTTCCAAATTCAATCCGTTGAGGATTTGCTTTCCTTCCACTGAAGCCTTAAGATCTTTAATCGATAACATATTCAAATTTTATTTTTCTTTTTTCTAATTTTTATTTTTTGGAGATGCGCCCATCTACCTTAACCCACCGATCCTTCGAGAGAAATAGCGAGTAACTTTTGTGCTTCCACTGCAAACTCCATCGGCAACTGATTAAAGACTTCCTTGCAATAACCATTCACGATTAAGTTCACTGCATCTTCAGTAGAAATTCCGCGTTGGTTGCAATAAAAGATTTGATCTTCTCCCACTTTACTTGTAGTGGCTTCGTGTTCCACCTTCGCAGTTTTATTTCCGACTTCAATATAGGGGAATGTATGCGCTCCGCACTTATCACCAATCAACAGTGAATCGCACTGTGAAAAATTACGAGCGTGCTCTGCCTTCTTTCCAATGCGAACTAATCCACGATAAGAATTTTGACTCTTCCCACAAGAAATTCCCTTTGAGATAATAATGCTTTTTGTTTTCTTACCGAGATGAATCATCTTCGTTCCGGTATCTGCTTGCTGCATATTATTGGTGACAGCAACCGAATAGAATTCACCTACTGAATAATCTCCTTTCAAAATTACGCTTGGATATTTCCAAGTGATGGCTGAACCTGTTTCTACTTGTGTCCAGGAAATTTTTGCACGATCACCCATACAAATTCCGCGCTTTGTCACGAAATTATAAATGCCACCCTTTCCATTTTTATCGCCTGGATACCAGTTTTGCACGGTGCTATATTTCACAGTTGCATCCGTATGCGAAATAATTTCTACAATGGCAGCATGCAATTGATTCTCGTCGCGCATGGGAGCAGTACAACCTTCGAGGTAACTCACGAATGAACCTTCTTCAGCAATAATCAGTGTACGTTCAAATTGTCCGGTGCCGGCGCTATTAATTCGGAAATACGTACTTAACTCCATCGGACAACGTACACCTTTTGGAATGTAGCAAAACGATCCATCACTAAACACAGCGCTATTCAAGGCTGCGTAATAATTATCGGTATGTGGAACAACAGATCCTAAATATTTTTTTATCAAATCGGGATGATCGTGTACGGCTTCACTGAACGAACAAAAAATAATTCCAAGTTCACCTAACGTTTCACGAAATGTAGTTTTCACGGAGACGCTATCGATCACTGCATCTACAGCAACACCAGCTAATCGTTGTTGCTCGATGAGCGAAATTCCTAATTTATCGAATGTTGCTTTAATTTCCGGATCGAGTTCATCCAAACTATTCAAGGATGGTTTCTTCTTCGGTGCAGAATAATAAATGATATCTTGAAAATCAATTTTTGGATAATGCACATTCGCCCATGTTGGTTCTTCCAACGTTAACCAATGACGAAATGATTTCAGGCGCCACTCCAACAACCACTCGGGTTCATTCTTCTTTGCAGAAATAAATCGAACCGTAGACTCATCCAATCCTTTCGGGGCATTATCGCTTTCGATATTACTCACAAAACCGTATTTATACTCGGAGTTGGTTACTTCGTCTAATATTTTTAAGTCTTCTGACATAATCTTTCTTTAGGGGAGATCGCTGATGGTTGTGAGGATGCGAGATTAAATTGAACTCTATTTTTAAACGGCAAATGATTCACCACAACCGCAAGTGCGGGATGCGTTTGGATTAATAAATTGAAAACCCTTTCCGTTGAGACCATCACTGAAATCGAGTTGAGTACCTACGAGGTAGAGAAAACTCTTCTTATCACAAACGATCTTCACGCCTTTATCTTCAAATTGTTTATCATCGGCTTTCAGCTCATGATCGAACTCAAGACTATAACTGAGTCCGGAGCATCCACCACCGGCAACACCTACGCGGATAAAAGATTCGGTAGGATGGCTTTCTTTTGCCATTAATTCAAGGGCTCTTTCTTTAGCTTTTTCTGTGACTGTAATCATGGTTTTTTCTATTCCTGCAAAGGTACGGCGAAATCGCTTATTTAGAACAATTCTAAGGTGGAAATGTTTTCTAGGTTAGAAATGCTACTTAACTATTGTTTATCAGTAGTTTATGCTAAAATTATTTTTGAAAGATTTAAGATATAGCTTCGAACTTCAAAATGATCGAACGAGAGGGATCTTTTTGCTATAAGCTTTAAGCAGATCTAAGCTCAATTAAAACTTAAACTCCACTTATCGTTTTTCACCGTAAAGAAAAAGATCAATGAGTGCACTCGAGAATAAGAAATGAAAATATCATTGAATACTAAATATCAGCTATTTAGGTAATTTCTCTTTAGTTTGTAATTATGCTTAACACTGATAGAATCTTCGATTATTCAAATCAATTAAAATTACCTGTCATTTACTAGTGATCGAAAAAATCCTGACTTTTTAGCGAATAACTATCAGTTTCTTAACACTCTTTAAACCCATTGAATTTTCCAATTCAATAAAATAAAGTCCTTCAGAAAATGAATTCACATCAATCAATTTTACATTTCCATTAAAATCAAACTCCAGCATTAAATGACCAGATACATTGTATATTTTTCCTGAGTATTGCCCAATATAATCGGTTTGAATATTTATGAAGTCAGTTGTTGGTACTGGGAAAATGTTGAAAGTTTGCTTTAATTCAGGAACTGAAGTTGGGGCAACAATCGTGTTCAAAGTAGAATTTGTTATCACTGGAGGATTAAAATCAAAATAGATAGCAGCGGTATTTGAAATTACAGAACCAATTGCTAATCCTGTAGTATATCTAACTTTAAATTGCACATAGCCATGACTGTTAGGTTCATCGAAAACTGAATCTGGTAGATTTATATTAGCGAATGTAAATTTTGCCACATTACCAATCACTTCTACAAAGGGCAAATGACTTGACCCAAGATAACTAAATGATGAAACATCAATATTGGATTGTAATGTATCTATAATAACAATATGCTGCGCTGGAGCTGTACCTGTATTTTGAAATCGAATCGTATAGGTCAACCATTGTTGGGTAGTTTCAATATTCCCGGTTGGACTAACTTGTTTATCATTTGGATCAAAACTATTCACGATATTAAAACAATTCGTCAATTGATTATTTGATGGATATATATCATTAACCAATGGTGTTACATCCGCAGCAATGCAAACTTGTTGCCCTAATTGCGCACTAGTATCCACTTTTAAAATAAAACGAAACTCGTCATTAAAATTTATTGTATTAAAATCTGTTATGACATATTGAATATAGTTACTACCAACAGATGGTACAAGGCTTCCCCCAGTCGGACCGATATAAGTTACTGGTCCGGAATAATAAATTGTTAAAAGTCCTGACACTCCACTTGCACAATTAAGATTGTGCAATTTTGAAATATCCCCGGCTCTAACCTTTACAACAGAATAATTCCCCGGTCTAAATGCTCCGGAATCTTGAACTATGTTGTGAGTTCCAACATCAAATCCGGGTTTACATTGAAGGCCAAAATCCATTCCAATATCCGTTGAATCTGCTAAAGTTAAAACTGCCGTTCTAGAACCAGATGGCGGACACATTACTTGATAAGGTTTATCAATTGTATCTACTGAATAATTGAAATTCCCTAGTCCGGTTTCAAGCGAGTATAATCCGTTTTGGCTACTATATCCTTGTTGCACCAGGTTTCCCGACTGATACACATTTAATTTTAAGCCGCTACCAGATTCTTCTCCTGAATTAAGTATACAATTTACATTCTGATCTCTAAAAATAGTTCCCGAAATTGAATAGAAAAAATCACAATTATTCAGATTGAATACGTCACATATTGGCAAAGAAGAAAGAGTTGGAGTACTAGAAGTAACATTACCATAATTAGGTATGCATTGAACACTTGTGTTTTCAAATTTCAACGTTACAATCCTCTTTAATCTAGGTAGACAAGTTAAGTTAGAATTATTTCCAATATTCAAATAATTGAGTGAGTCAGGTAATTCGGGAAATGAACTAAAAAGATTTTTACTACTGTATATTGTTCTTAGGCTATTCGGCAAAGAAGGCATAACCGTAATTAAATTACTATCACATCGCAATTGTGCTAATGTATTTGGTAAGGTTGGTAATTGGCTAAGAGAATTTCCACTTACTTGTAATAAAGTTAGAGCTGGAGGAAGCACTGATGGAAGTGACAATAGTAGACACCTATCTGCTTTTAACCAAGTTACTGAAGGAGGTATTGTACCTAAGGTTCCCAATGGACAACCACTAACTTCTAATGATGATAGATTAATAGGCAAAGTGGGTAGTGTCTGAATAAAATTATCTCTACATTTTAAAGAACTAAGATTGGGAAGAGATGGTAAAAATGTCAATAGATTATTATTGCAATCAAGTGATTTAAGTCCTGAGTTTAAATTAGGTAAAATATTTATTGGATTGCTAGAAATATCAACATTTAATAAATTTGATGGAAAGGAGGGAATGTTACTTAGATTGTTATTGTTTGCATAGAAATAACTTAATGATGCAGGTAAGCTAGTTCCAAGACTGGAGATCTGGTTATATCCGCACCAAAAATATACCAAAGTTGAAGGTAAAGCAGGAATCCAAGTAAGCTGATTGAAACCAATTTCCAACATTTTAAGTAGCGAGGGAAAAGGAGGCAATGTTGTGATATTGTTCCAGCCAGCATAAAGTCCTTTCAACCCAAGTGGAAGTGTTGGTAAAGTGGAAAGTGAATTAAAACCACAAGAAATTGTGTCTAACCCAGGTGGTAAAGGTGGTAACTGAATCAAATTATTATGGTCGACAGCTAAGAAATCTAATTGGTTGGGAAGTCGTGGGAGTGAGGATAAAGAGTTATTTTGGCAAGTAATTCGTTTTAAATTGTCAAAATATTGTATACCATCTATACTCTGCAAGTTACTTGAGGGACAATTAATAGACTGTGCAGATAAAATAACTGAACATGTTGTGTCCATTTGATTTCCATTCAAACACATCGAAAAACCATTGTTATTAAGCCAATTTACAAAGTTAGTATCAGGAATAGATACCCATTGAGCACTAGCGCTGATAGAATAAAAAACAATTCCGAAAAAAGTAACTAATAATTTTTTATTCATAACTTTAAGATTAAAATCATTTAACTTCTTGATAAACGACTAATAAAAAATATAAATATCTACAACGATTCCTTAATATAATTGATCTGTTTTTGATCCGGTAAAATCATTTATGGGCAAATAGGATTTCGAGTATAGAATTCTATTCTTAGATAATCGATACCGTAAATATACAAATTATTGTAATTGTAAACTGATAGCTATCTGCCTCAAATTAGGCAGCAGGCATCCACTCGCGACGATTTCATCAACTTTTACGAGTGTACCTTCAAGAAAAACAATCCCTCTACAACACCGCTTCCAAAATATAGAGGAACAACCCCGCTAAGGCGGCGGAAATAGGAATAGTAAGAACCCAGGCCCAAACGAGCTGAAGGGTTACGCCCCAGCGCACAGCAGAAATTCTTTTTGTAAGTCCAACGCCGACAATAGAACCTGTTATGGTATGTGTGGTACTTACTGGAATTTTAAAATGTTGTGCTCCAAAGAGGGTCAGTGCGCCTGCTGTTTCTGCTGAGAAGCCTTCGAAAGGAGTCAATTTGGTTACTTTTTGTCCCATCGTTTTTACGATTTTCCATCCTCCAATCATGGTACCAGCAGCAATGGCTGTATAACATGCCAAAGGAACCCAACCTGGTAATTCAGACATATCAGCAATCACATGCTGACTAATCATCGCAGCAGCAATAATTCCCATCACTTTTTGTGCATCATTTCCACCGTGACCTAACGAATAAGCAGCAGAAGAAACCAATTGGAGTCGACGAAATATTCGATCTACTTTAGATGGGTTTGAATTTTTTGCAACATGCAATGTGATTACAGAAATAAAATACGACATGATCATTCCAATCACCGGTGCCAATACGATAAAATAAACAGTAGGCATTATTTTATCATATTGAACTGCGTCAAAACCTCCAGCATGTGCAATGCCGGCTCCTGCAAATCCGCCAATCAATGTGTGCGAAGAACTCGATGGAATTCCATACCACCAAGTAAGCAAATTCCAAAAAATTGAAGCGAGTAATCCCGCCATCACAACGATGAGCGTTATGTTTTCTGGCCGAACGGTTTTAGCAACGGTATCAGCCACTTTTAATTCAAAAATCCAATACGCTACAAAGTTAAATATTGCTGCCCACAAAACAGCGGCAGCCGGACTCAATACTTGTGTAGAAACTACAGTAGCAATTGAGTTCGCAGCGTCGTGAAAACCATTGATAAAATCAAATATCAAGGCCATGACAATGACAATAATGAGCATGTTCTCCATACGACAGATTATGCCATCTTAATGATGATGGATTCAATTACATTGGCAGCGTCTTCACTCTTGTCAGTTGCTGTTTCGAGTCCATGTAAAATTTCTTTTTTCATAATAATTTTTATGGCATCTTTTTCATTGGCAAAAAGAGCAGCAACTGCATGATCAAAAATATCATCAGCATGATTCTCGATACTATTGATACGAACTAATGAAGCAGTGATATCGCGCATTTTATCCATGTTTTTCAACTCCAACACCGCAGATTTTAATTCCTGTGTACTTTGTTGAATCAACTCACATAATTTAATCATGTCGCTATCGTATTCTTCAATTTTATAGAGTTCCATTCGCTTGGAAGATCCATGAATAAAATCCACCACATCATCAAAAGAAGTCACTAAACGGTGAATATCTTCCCGATCGAACGGGGTGATGAAATTTCTTCCTAACTCCAAAAAGATTTCATGGGTGATTTCATCGCCAACATGTTCCAACTGTTCAATCTTTCTAAACCAGCGTGGGCGTTCCGATTTTTCGCATATAACAAGCTGATAAATAGCTTGTCCACACTCATGCAAATTAGTAACCGCCTTATCAAAGAGGGGGAAGAATTTTCGATCCTGAGGAACGAAATACTTTAAGAATCCAAATGAAGACATAGTATAGAATTGAAGCGCTAAAGTAAAATAAATGTTAAGAAAGAGCCGTGTTAACAATTTAATATTATTCACAATACCATAAAAATCCCAGGCCAATGGCAACTATATCGCCTATTATGTACAGTGGGGATATCAAATTCGTGGAAGAGGTTTATAGAAACTATCTTTGCACCATGTTTGAGAATAAAAATAACAGGACCGAATTAGAGACATTGGGAGAATTTGGACTTATCAATCATATTAAACAAAGCATTACACTTCAAAATCCTGGAAGTTTAAGAGGAATTGGTGATGATGCTGCGGTGATAGACAATGGATTGGGAAGAACCGTAGTCACCACCGATATGCTTTTGGAGGGTGTTCATTTTGATTTAACTTATTCACCATTAAAACACTTAGGCTATAAGGCGGTGGTGGTTAACATCAGCGACATCTGCGCGATGAATGCGATTCCCACTCAAATTGTTTGCGGCTTGGC
>JBJXGU010000187.1:0-4088 GCA_046160245.1 Bacteroidia bacterium | reverse complement strand
GATTTCAAATTCTACGAAATCTCCATTATATCATAAAATATCAATTTTCGCTTTCCCATCAATAGTAATTCTATAAACCCTTTTTCTAAAACTATATTAATATGTTCGACTTTCAAAAACTTGAAGTCTATAAGAAGGCTAAAGTCTTCCATTTAACCTGCAGAAATATTATCCTTTCTCGTCCTTTGGATAATTATGTTAAAGACCAACTCGGGCGTGCTTCGTTTAGTGTACCATTAAACATTGCAGAAGGCTCTGGTAAATTTTCAAAAGCCGACAGAAGAAATTATTTTACTACTTCTCGGGCATCAGCGATGGAATGTGTTGCTATTGCAGATATTCTAGCAGAAACAGGTGTATTAAATAAAAATGAATTTGAAGATATAATACTTCAAGCTGATGAACTATCAAGGATGCTTTACGCGATGATAAAACACCTATCTTAAAACTTATCTTTCAACTTTAATTCATCGCTCTCACACTGTTTCTCGCTCTGTTAAAATAGGGCGTGCTTCTTTTAGTGTGCCGCTAAACATAGCAGAAGGCTCTGGAAAATTTTCTAATGAGGGCAAGAAAATGTACTTTTCACATGTATCTAGAAGCACATACGATAACAACAAGCTTGTCAAAATTCGGTTTTAGGCTTGGGTTGGGGGATCTTTGCTTTGTAATTAAAAACAACAGCTATGAAATCAACAACTCATTATCATTTACTGCTCGACATGAGCGGCAGCATGTCCTCTTCCCGAAAGATCACGCTTGAATCTGTAAATAGCCAGATGCAAGCCATACGAAAAACCAAAGAAATCCATCCCGACCAAGAAATCAGGGTATCGCTTTATACTTTTAACGATACTACCTACCCCGTTTTTAGAAGTTTGAATCCTTATCAATTACCTCCAATAAATCACAATCAATATCAACCTGAGGGTTGCACGGCTTTGTTAGATGCTATCGGACTTAGTATTGCTGATGTTGAAAAATCAATGACTTCAATGGATGATGCAGTAATGGTCATCATCACAGATGGAGAAGAAAACGCTTCGCAAGGCTATAGCTTCAAACAAATCGCCAATAAAATTGCCGCACTTAAAAAAAGTGAACGTTGGGTCTTTAGCTTTTTAGGAGCGGATATCGACGCTTGGCAAACGGCACGCCACTTAAACATAAATCGCGAGGAAGTACGATCCTTTGATAAAAATCAAACCAAAGAAACTTTTGAAGAGCTAAGTAGATCCATGGAAGATTATATGAATGCCAAGAATAACGGAAGTCGGATTAAGGACTTCTTAAGAAAGCAATAACGACACTCCGATTTTTGGCTTTAAAAAACTTTCAACGGAATGGAGTAGCAATTTACTTGCTGCTCCACTTTTTTATTGCCTTTCAATAAAAAAAATAAATATCTTTAAACAATGAAAGTTTACCTGCTGCACGACCATCAAATAAATGATGAATTATACTTTGGAATAGTAGATTTTTTACAAAGAAAACCTGGACCCTATCAATTCATCCCTGATCTAGAGCGATCAGAAATTAATATTGATGATGAAATAATAATTAGCCAAGAAGAAGACAAAGATTTTCATATTCAAACGCGCATGATGAAAAGCGAATATTCACAAATGAGTGAAATTCAGAAATTGTCATGGAGAGATTTATTAAAAACTTGCCAAATTTTTAGAAAGAAGAACAAACTAAACGAAGATGACATCGTCATTTTATTGACAGACTATGGCAACCACAGTAATTGGTTTAGCGGTTTTGATGCTGGAGCTAATAAAAACTACTTTATTCACACAGGAAGCTGGCAACATTATGTAAATACAGATCCACGCTATCCGGTCACCTATCAAATAGCAACCTTGCTTTTAAAAATTGCTATGTATAACAGCAACGAAGAAATGGCAGAAAACTATCACAAAAGGCCAATTGGTTGTATCATGGATTTTTGCAAAGACAAACGAGATGTCTCCTTAAAAATGCGAACTGCGGATATATGTAACGACTGTCAACAAATTATTCATAGTCGAAAAGTACCCTTACTCCGCACTAGATTTACAATAGAAGTGATGGATTCAATACGCAAACAACATTTATATCTTCATCGTTTTTCCATGTTAAAACAAACGCTACCATTACTCATCAAAGGAAAGCTACAACAACTTTACATTCCTGATTTAGGTATGTTACTTATTCCACTTTCTCCAATGGAAAGAAGTGTCTATTTGCTTTTTCTAAATCATCCTGAAGGCATTCGATTAGTAGATATTGATCAGCACAAAGTTGAGTTAGGTACTTATTTACATTCATTATCAAGGAATGGTGAACGCGAAATAATTGAAAGAGGGCTTGACGAACTTTGCAATTTTCAAAGTAATTCCTTAAGCGAAAAAATTTCAAAGATTAGAAGGAAATTTATTGAAGCACTTTCGCCAGAAATGGCGGACCCATATTGTATTAAGGGGGTGAATGGAGAAATCAAGGGAATTGAACTTGATAGAGAACTAGTACAAAGAGAGGAATAAGTCCATAAAACAACTAAACCTCAAACCACCGTTTCTTATGCACTAAATTAATGGCTTGTGCTTTTGACGTTACGTGCAACTTCGCATAAATATTTGCAATGTGTTTTCGAACGGTGTGGCTACTTAAGAATAATTTTTCGGCAATAATTTTATAGTCATAGCCTTTTACTAAAAGCTGCAACACCTCCAATTCTCTTTCGCTGAGATCGGTGTTCGTTGCTGAAGTATTTGAACTTGGAATCGGTGCTGTACTGTTCTTTCCAACCAACATATTCATGGCCTTGCGGGCTATGGATGGACTCATGGGGACACCACCCACTTCCATCATTTGAATAATGTAATCTTCGATCACGCTGGCATTCTCATCTTTTAATAAATATCCATTGGCGCCGCATCGGATGGCTTCAAAGATTTTATCCTCATCATCAAAAATGGTGAGCATCAAAAAATATACTTCTGGATACAAAATACGCGATTGCATGACGGCTGCAATACCATCCATCTCGGGCATTTCGATATCCATTAAAACAACCTGCGGCAATTCGGAACTATCGATTAATTTCATTTGCTCCAAAAAATCAACGCCATTTCTTGCAATCATGACCACATTTAAATTCGCTGAATTTCCTAGCTCTTCAGAAAGTGAAATTCTATTTTGTGGTTTATCATCGACAATAGCGATACGAACGGGCATAATAACAGATAGAGTGACCAAAATTGTATTTTCTAGATTTCAATAACAATACTACATATGTACTATTTTATAAAAAGAGGCTATACTCCCTTTATAGAACTTAATGATATCAAAGTTCCTTTCTCCTCATTAGTTTCAATGATTAAGGTCGCAGAAATTTCATTCGCTCTTTGCTCCATGTGTTCAAGCCCAAAGTGATTGGCAGGTCGTTTACTGATGTCGAATCCGATGCCATTATCTTTTAACAAGATGGTCCAACTTCCATTTTTTGTTGATTTGAAACTTAAAAAAACCGTGTTCGCATTCGCATGTTGGGTGATGTTATGAATCCCTTCCTGAATAATACGGAATACATTCAAAGAATCGACCGACGAAAACAAAACATCCGACTCATAATTTTCTTCTAAAATCAAATCGATGTTTTTCAATGTTGAGAATTGCTTTTGAGCAAATACTTTTAGTCGATCTGAAAGTTCACGCAAATTAATTCGCTCTTTCTTCAAAGCCCAAATCGTTTCTCTTAAGTCGGCAATCGTTTTGCGCGTTGATACATTCACTTCATCAATCATCATGATGCTATTTCCATCAGATGCAGCTACATTCTCCTTTACGAAATCTAATCGTCTGCTGATGTACCCTAACTGTGTTCCAATATTATCATGCAATTCAGCAGCAATTCTATTTCGCTCTTGATCCCTAGCATTGACAACGGCCAATCGAGCCATCACACTCTGCTTATGTTTATAATACCGAAAATACTGGAGTCCGATTATAATCATTAACACCAACAAGACAACCGATCCAATATTAATATAATTTCTTTTCGTCAACAAAAATTCTTGCTCTTGAATTTGCTGTTCTTTCTC
>JBJXGU010000186.1:0-5446 GCA_046160245.1 Bacteroidia bacterium | reverse complement strand
CTTGAAACTGGAACAATTAAACAACCTTCATAATTTACTTGGGTTACTAGATTTAAAATTACATTAACTCAAAAGCCCCTCTCCCCTGGAGAGGGGGTGGGGAGAGGCTAGAACAATAATTTGGCTGTAAATTGAATTTTGAAGCATGAAACCCATAAAACAGTACAACCAAGCGATACCTTTATTTATTAGCATCAAAGAAGTTCTTTGATCCATATTCCTATGTGGATTGGCTAATCCAGGCAAAAAAAGGATCTCCTTTAAAGTCTAAAATCTGATACAATACAATTCTTTACATTTGGAACATGCAATTAAACCCCGCATTATTTTGGGATACCAACCCCAATAATCTTGACTTCCAAAAACATGCTCGTTACATTATTATGAGAGTGGTGATGTATGGCAAATTGAATGAATGGAAGCAGGTTTTGCATTTTTATGGAAAGGATAAAATTGCAGAAGAAATGACCCAAGAGCGAGAATTAGATATTAAGACTGTTCATTTTTTAAGTATCATTCTAGATGTTCCCAAAGATAATTTTATTGCTTTTAAATCTAGACATTGGACAGAAGGGATGAATACAATCAAAGCCGAATAAATATTTATCTTAATTATTTATGTAAAAGTTTAAAGATGCCGTCCTTGATTCCCTTCTCAAAATACCCTTTCTTTGCATGCTTGAAATAAGGCCTCCATTTAAAACTAAAGACTTTTATTTCAACGAATTAATTTATGGAACATACTTCAGTAAGAGAACTTCTTGATGCATCCTTCATTGGCAAAACAGCCATAGCAAAGGGATGGGTGCGCACCAAACGTGGAAATAAAAACGTTGCCTTTATCGCTTTAAATGATGGAAGCATCATTCACAATCTACAATTAGTAGTAGATCCTTCACAGTTTTCGGAAGATCTTTTGAAAAGCATTGGTACGGGAGCTTGCATTCGTGCGAAGGGAAATATTGTTGCTTCACAAGGAAGTGGTCAGGGAACAGAAATGCAAGTTCAAGAATTACTCATGTACGGCGAAGCGGACGCAGAGACCTATCCTTTGCAGAAAAAAGGACATACATTAGAATTTTTGCGTGAGATTGCGCATTTGCGTCCACGAACAAATACTTTCGGAGCGGTATTGCGTATTCGTCATCATCTAGCTTTTGCCATCCACAAGTATTTCAACGATCGCAATTTCTTTTACTTGCATTCACCCATCATCACCGGTTCGGATGCTGAAGGTGCAGGAGAAATGTTTCATGTTACCAACTTCGATTTAAATGCAATTCCAAAAGACGCCGAAAATAAAATTGATTATACGCAGGACTTTTTCGGAAAGGAAACGAACCTCACTGTCTCTGGACAATTAGAAGGTGAATTAGCGGCTATGGCATTGGGTAAAATTTATACGTTTGGTCCAACGTTCAGAGCGGAAAACTCCAATACACCTCGACATCTTGCGGAGTTTTGGATGATTGAGCCTGAAGTAGCATTCAATGAAATTGAAGATAACATGGACTTAGCAGAAGACATGTTAAAATATTTAGTGAAGTACGCACTCGATCATTGTAAGGATGATGTTGAGTTTTTAAACAACATGTACGACAAAGAACTTTTAGGAAGATTGCAGCATGTGGTAGATGTGCCTTTCAAAAGATTGACGTACACCGAAGCCATCACTATTCTCGAACCAAACAGTAAAAAGTTTGAGTTTAAAGTGGAATGGGGAACAGATTTACAAAAAGAACACGAAAATTATTTAGTTGATCATTTCAAAGGCCCGGTAATTCTCACCGACTATCCAAAACACATCAAAGCGTTTTACATGAAACAAAATGATGATGGAAAAACAGTGAGAGCGATGGATGTTTTGTTTCCGTGGATTGGCGAAATCATTGGCGGATCACAGCGCGAAGAAAACTACGACAAACTTTTACAACGTGTAAAAGAAATGGGGATTCACGAAGAAGATTTATGGTGGTATTTAGAAACCAGAAAATTCGGAACGTGCCCGCATGCAGGCTTTGGATTAGGCTTTGAAAGATTAGTTTTGTTTGTAACGGGAATGAATAATATCAGAGATGTAATTCCATTTCCGCGCACGCCAAAAAATGCGGAGTTTTGATATAGTTCTTTGAAGCATTTAGATTATCTTTCAGGATATAGATTGAGGGATTGGTGGATTAGTGGATTGGTGGATTGGTGGATTTGCTATAATTTAGACTACGGATATTATTAGTTCGTTGCTTTCGCTGCGATGCCGCTGCGTTCGTTGCGTTTAAAGGCCGATTTTTTGCAATCTGGAAGTTTTATTTGAAATGATGTATTATACATGATTTTTAAGGAAATACAATTCCAAAAAAGGTTAAAATAAAATATTTCACTAATTTTCACTTAGTAGTGCAATACTTTTACCCAAACTTCACTCTTTTCCCATCTGCATTTATTATTTTCGAAACGAATTCTTATGCAACGACTCGGTTTACATCAAAAGCTTTTACAAAAGCTATCGCCACAGCAAATTCAATTGATGAAATTGTTGCAAGTGCCAACGGCAGCTTTAGAACAACGTATTAAAGAAGAGCTGGAAATAAATCCTGCATTAGAGGAAGGAAGTCCGGATGATTTAGCCGACGAAGAAGTTCAAGACGAGGAAGAGGATGAGTTTGATGACCTTGAAAAAGACGATGATGAGGTAGAAGTTGAAGTTGAAGAACGAATTGAAACTGCGGATGAAGCAGAAGCTGATGCATTAGAAGACGCCATTCGAAATGATGAAGTTGACATCGCGGATTATATCGAAGACGAAGACGTTCCTTATTATAAATTAAACGCCAACAACACTTCCAAAGATGATGAACGTCCTGAGACACCCATCACAGTAAGTGTATCTTACCAAGATAATTTACTTTCTAACTTGGGTATGTTGGCTTTAGATAATCATCATTATTTATTAGCTCAACATTTAATTGGAAGTTTAGACGACGATGGGTATTTACGTCGTGATTTAGATTCGGTGGTAGATGATTTAGCTTTTACACAAAACATTCAATCGAACGAAAAAGAATTAGAAGATGTGTTGAGAGTCATTCAAACACTAGATCCTCCCGGCATTGCTGCTCGAAATTTACAAGAGTGTTTAATGCTTCAACTAGAGCGTCGACATCATGATCAAGTTACGGAAGTGGTAGCTTATCAAATCTTGAAAGATTACATGGATGAATTTTCCAAAAAACATTATGAGAAAATTCAAAAGTCATTATCTCTTGATGAAGAAGAATTAAAAGATGCGATTCAAGAAATTTTAACATTGAATCCGCGTCCAGGTGGAGGATCTGCGGAAGATACACGCAGTAGTCAAACCATCATTCCCGATTTTATTTTGAGTGTTATCGACAATCACCTGGAGTTAACATTAAATTCCCGAAACGATCCAGAATTGCGAATCTCTCGTTCTTTCCAGGAAATGTTGCAGTCGTATGCAAAAGATAAAAAGAAAGAAAGTAAAGATGCTATTGTCTTCATAAAATCAAAAATTGACGCAGCCAAATGGTTTATTGATGCCATCAAACAACGTCAACATACCTTATTGGCAACCATGACAGCGATCATGAATTTCCAACAAGAATATTTTTTACAAGGCGATGAACGTGCTTTGCGTCCAATGATTTTAAAAGACATTGCAGACATGGTAGGGCTCGATATTTCGACAGTTTCTCGTGTGGCAAATAGTAAATATGTGGAGACTCCGTATGGTACTTTCCTCCTGAAATTTTTCTTCTCTGAAGGATTAACAACCGACAGTGGTGAAGAAGCGTCGAGCCGAGAAATTAAAAAAATATTGGAAGATCATATTGGCAACGAAGACAAAAAGCATCCACTTCCCGATGAAAAATTAGCGGAAATTTTAAACAAAGCCGGGTACAATATCGCGCGCAGAACAGTAGCGAAATACAGAGAACAAATGAATATTCCGGTAGCTCGACTGCGCAAAGAAGTGTAATATGATTACAAATTCAAATTCTCTTTTGTATAAAATTTCTCAATTTATTTCGGGCATTGGTCATCCAATATTTATTCCACTCTATGTAACTTGGATTTTATTCAATAGTAACAATTATTTGAGTTACGCGGTCACTCCAAAGTTTCAAGACTTTTTATATTTACTCATATTTGTTGTGACCTTTTTGTTACCGATGGCAATCTCTTGGATTCTATGGCAAAGAGGACATATAAAAAGCTTTGAGCTTGAAGAGAAGAAAGAAAGACCGCTCCCTTACTTTTTAACACTTTGCTGCTACATTGGTTGTACTTACTTATTGTTCTCCTTACCCTTACCACGCATCTTTGGATTAGCAATGTCAGGTGCATGTTTAGCATTACTAACTACTTTCATCATTAACTTTAGTTGGAAAATTAGTTTGCACATGATGGGTGCTGGAGGAATGCTTGGATTATTTTATGGAATTGCTTTAGTCTTCAATTTTAGTTCAATACTAGCCATGGTAAGCATTGCCTTAGCCTCCGGCATTATTGCAGCTGCGAGATTATATTGTAAATCACATACGCCGGCACAAGTATATTTAGGTTTCATCATTGGTTTTTTCCTCGAATTTCTTTTCATATACATTTTCGCTCCATTTATCATTGGGTATTAGTCTTATTCTATATTTTTAAGATGGCGCTTCAAATAGATGTCTCTAAAAGTCGCTGCAAAAGAATTGTAATACATACAATAGCATATTTATTTTAACATTGCTAAAATGGCTCGCAAAGATTTCTATGGTTAAATCCAAATTTTATCTGAATATTGTAATTATTTTATTCCCTCTCCCCTGGAGAGGGCAAGGGAGAGGCTTGAACAATATGCTTGCAATAACTTATTCGCATACGAGTAATGCTTCTTTCTTCGCCAATTTCTCTACGCCAATTTTTCTCGCAAAGGCGCAGAGCCGCAAAGTTTTTCCAACGATAATTTTCTTGCAAAGTCGAAGATCCACAAAATTTTACTGACGAAAATAGCTCGCAAAGGGTCTCAAAGATGTCAATCTCTAAATCCAAATTTATCTCAACATTTTTTTCTATGTCGAATATAGAAAGCATCGACTAGCTAATATAACAGTATGATAGGACTTAAACTAGAATACGCATAGAATTGCAACACCTTAATCTTCCTATTAATAAGAAGTACAGCGAAGGTCAGACCAGAAAAGCGACATTTTATGTTGCCTTTATAAATACCGGAGCAGAAGGTGCCACACATACCTCTAATTTAATTAATTTTGCGCATTATGAGTCAAATCTTATCCGAACAGGAAATCATTCGTCGAGAGAGCCTTGAAGAGCTCTACAAACTGGGCATCAACCCATACCCTGCTGAATTGTATCCTATCAACAGCAATGCTGCAGCTATTCATGATGGTTTTGAAAAAAATCCTGAGCAATTTAAAGA